>NZ_JAWOWF010000003.1:0-218023 GCF_033340295.1 Vibrio sp. 1401 | reverse complement strand
GAAGTACGTTACATTTTATATTCTCGAAACATGATTATTTAATAATCTTATTTATTTCTTTTTCTATCTTTACCATCTTAAACGTAAAGTTTAATTTCCTGCTGTAAAAGCACATATAACTTCATACACGAACATGGCAACTTCATTGACGGACTTTATCACTCAACTATTACATTAAGCTCTAAAAAAATAATAACAAAAAACATAAACCACTGTTTTAATTTGAATTAAATCCATAAACCCGAGATAACCACATAACGATACTTTACTTAATTTGGTATAACAAAAACCCTAAAAATAACATGGCTAACATTTATAAAATTCACTTTTATCAATAGAAAACCTCAACACAACATTAGAAAATTAAAATTAAGCAATAACTTAAAAAGACAAGACTTAATAACCAAATTCTTATTTATTATAGTTGAGTGGTGAATTTAAAAACTATGAGACATTAATCCCACGAATCTATCCTTTTTCTTTTTTTAATAAAAAACAAGATGCACTATTTCACCGCTCATTTATTGAGCTTGAATTTATAACCTGTCCATAATTATAAAGTGCCCATCAAGATGGTTTAAAACAAAAGTCTTTATGGGCTGACTAATAGGAAAAAATAATGGAAAAACAGCATCTTTCTGCGAGTATTATCGCACTCGCTTTACTTGGTTCTTTAGCACCAGCACATGCTGAAGATACATTGAAATCTTACACTTCGACGTTGCTTCAGCTTGATGATGGTGATGCTCGCTCGAAAAAAATCCGCTTAATTTATTCTTTAGAAAATGTCTGGAACCAATCTTTGCTACCAAATGGCGCTAAAGAAGCCAAGTTGATCCTAAATGGCGGTTCTGGCTTCGACATGACTAATGTTCCAAACAAAGAACAAATCTATGGTTTTGCTACTGGGGGAGATTACCGTTACACCGTTCCAACGGCTTTTAAGCTGGCACTGAGCTATTTAAATGGCGCCCCTTTACGCCACATGAGCCATGCTCCAGAAAACACCATTGCAACGGCATCTGTCAGTGAGTCGCTAGATTTTAACCTTGGATTCAGTGCTTCTACTTCTCCAAATATTAGTGGGGGAATCTCCTGGAGCAACCGTGTAACGTACGACCAGCCAGAGTTTCAAACGGTTGCCGATTTTAACCAAGCTAACGAAAGCATTAATTGGTTAATTGAAAACAAGACTATCCGCCATAATACGCCAGCTAAAGACTGGTTATTGTATCGTTGGACCAGTTGTGACATGGGTAATTTGATTGATTACAATGAGTTACCTGTCGTTATGCGTTCAGACTTTAAACCACAAGTCGGCGTCGTATATAGAAAAAATGACATTCAAGATGGCCTAGATACATCAGAGGTCAAGCTGGTTGCTGGTTGGCGAAAAACCAATTACTACTTTGGTCGCGACTGGTGTAGCTGGTATACCACTCCAGAAAATACCTGGAAGAAAAATCGTGATAGCAGTCAATGGACAGAGACTAGCCGAGCCGTAACTATCTCTTGGAATGACGATCTCTACCACTAACTTATTAGCCTGCGGCCACGGAATAAATAAGTGGCCGCTATATTTACTAATGAAATAAACGGTAAGACATGACACATGACAAGTAACAAAAAACTCTTGACTGGATCGGCGCTAGCACTTGGTGCAGTACTCGCCATATTTCTAATTAATTCAAATAACAAGAATGCCCAGACCGAACCTGTTGCAAGCCTTGATGAGCAAATCAAGACAGAAGACGCTGCGACAATAAGTGTAACGCCTCCTGAGAGCGATGCTGCTCAAGAGGTTGTTACCGCTCCAACACCACTAAGTCGCAATGATGATACTTCCGACGTCATTCCAGCTACACCTTGGATATCTGCCCCATTAAATGAACTGAGCAATGAACTGTACGATTTTATTGAAGCTGAACAGGTAAGTTACATCAGTACGACCGACTATCCATTCGACGAGAAAAAGCAAAAACAATTGCGAACATTAGCTAAGCAAGGGGGTCCTATCTTGTTTGACAATACGGAGTCATCCTATTTGGATAGCTACGGTGTCAGCGAAACCAAAGTCGTATCAGAGTATTTTGGTACGGCGTCTGAAGGTGATGTCATCATCGCTACCGGAGTACAGAATGCAGATGGCAGCATTCATTATCTAGTTTTGCCTTTGAAGAGCAAAGATCTCAACGATAACAGTAAATTGATTGAGGACACTAAGCTCGCAATCACTCTACTTAAAGAACAAAAGCATGACTTGATAAAAGAGAGACAAAGCGAACATCGCGAATAAAAGTAAAGGGAGATAGCCTCTGTATCGCTATTTCCCTTAAAACTCAGTTCTCAATTAAGAAAAGCTCATCTCTCCCTACTTACCGGCGCTCTATCCGAAATCACCTTGCCATCTTTGATCGTGATGATGCGTTTGGTGCGTTCTGCGAGGGCGTTATCGTGCGTCACGATGATCAATGTTCTGCCTTCGGCGTGGAGTTGGTTGAACAGAGCTTCGATCTCAGCACCAGATTTTGAATCGAGCGCGCCGGTTGGCTCGTCAGCTAGGATGATTTGAGGGTCGTTGACCAAGGCTCTTGCAATCGCAACTCTCTGCTTTTGACCACCAGAAAGCTGGGTTGGTTTATGGTCTAAACGATCCCCTAGCCCGACTTGCTCTAGCAATTTGGCGGCGCGCTGGCGACGTTCTTTGCCTTTGATGCCAGAGTAAACCAACGGCAGCGCCACGTTATCGAGCGCCGTCGCGTATTCCAATAAGTTAAAGCTTTGGAAGACAAACCCGATCTTTTGGTTACGAATGCCAGCTAGGTCATTCGCACTTAAACTTGCGACGTTTTGGCCGCCAAGTTGGTACTCGCCATCGGTGGGCTTATCTAAACAACCGAGCATGTTCATCAACGTTGATTTGCCTGAACCGGACGGGCCAAGAATCGAAAGAAACTCGCCTTGATTAATGGTTAAGTCAACGCCGTCTAGCGCGCGAACTTCCGCCTCCCCGCTTGAGTAATATTTGCAGATGTTGGTCAGCTCAACAAGCGGCTTCGACATGTTCTCTCCAGAGTTATTGTTGTTATTCACTTTGTAGCGCCTCCAACGGGCTGACTTTTGCGGCTCGGTTTGCAGGTAACCATGCCGAGGCCACACCAATGATCATTAAGGTGAGGATGACAATCGCGACAACGACCCACGACAACTCAGGGACAGGTTTACCCAATTGTTCATAAAAGGCATTGCCCTCTAAAGGAATGGAGCTGATGGCAGACACCAGCGCGTACGTCACGGCTAACCCAAGCGCGCCCCCCATCAACATTGTCAATAAAGACTGCACTAAATAGTGCATGCGAATGGCCGTTGGGGTTGCACCGACTGCCATGCGCACGCCGATATCACGCGTAGATCGCTTTACGGTGGCATACATCACATTGGCGATGCCAACGCCAGCAACAGCTAACGTCACGAAGCCGATAATGCCAAGAAAACTCTGCAAACCTATCAGGAACTGCTGCATACTCTTTTGCTTAAGGAACATATCATCGACTTGGACGATCTGCTCATCGCTGACACTTGCCCCGTGCTTACGGGCAATCACTTGCCTTATCGTCTTTGCTAAGGCTTCTCGGTCTACATTCGCTTGTGGCTGCACATTGATGCCACCAATTTCACCGTTGACATGAAATCGCTTCCACGTCGCTAACGGCACAAAGCTGGAATAGTTGATAAGATCCCCCAGCTCTATTTGAGCGCTGTTTTTCTCCAATACGCCCACAACGGTGAACTCCTCATTGCCGATTTTTACCTTTTTCCCCACAGGGTTGACTTGCAATGTGACTGTCGCAAACCAACTAAAGTCCTCATTCGGGTTGAATAAGTCGGCTGCCAGTTCATAACCCAGTACAACGACTTTGCGCGTCTCTTTTTGATCGAGTGGATTTAACCATCGCCCCCCCGCCATCGGCACCAAATTGGTCATGGATTGAAACTCGCTCGTGACCGCTAACGGCTCTTGCCATGAGTTTCTATCACCAACGGTGATGCGCTCTTTCCACTTCGCAGTTGGCGCAACACTTTTTACATCGGGTAACGCTCGAACGACCTCTGAATCGTCCATTTTTAATGTCAGAAATTTACCTTGGTGAAAAGCACCGTGGTCGACGGTGGCCATCCCTCCGGTCAAATAAATCAAGTTGCCGTTACCATTTTGTGCGGTTTTCAATACGCCCTGACGAATACCCTCACCTACCGCCAACATAGCAGCGATACAGAGGGTCGCCCACGCTACAGCCAGAATGGTCAAACCCAATCTCAGCTTTTCTGCAGCCATTTCTTGGAAAATTTGTCTCATCGGTAACAACATGACTAGGCCCTCGCACTCAAAGCAATGACTGGCGTGAGACGCGATGCTCGCCTTGCTGGGAAATACGATGCCATCAATGCCAAGATAAGCGTCACAAGTAAAGACCAAGCAATGGAATCTGGCGTGATCACAGGCAAACCAATCCATTCCGGTAATGCCATGCTGCTTAAGACAGATACCACGGCATACGAAAACATCAGACCTAATGCCGTGCCCACGGCTACCAAAATAAGCCCCTCAAGAATAAACTGACTGAGTATGGATTTTTGAGTCGCCCCGATCGCCAAACGCACACCGATTTCACGCGTGCGCTCCGTGACAGATAAAAACATGATGTTGGCAACGCCAAGCGCACCGACCGCCATGGTCATCGCGCCACTCGCTCCGAGAAAAATCTGAATGCCACGCAAAATTCCACTGATGACCGCCGCACCTTCACTAAAATCGGGTAATTCGACCGCATCTTTATCACTTGGGTCAAAATGAAGCTGCTTGGCGAAAAAGTTCACGATATTTTGTCGAAATGACGATGCATCCATCCCTTCTCTCGGCTTCATCAATACCATCCAAGGTTTCGCATCCCACAAATCGCGGTACGTTGTTTGAGGAATGAAAACCGTGCGGCTATCGCCGAATGAAATGCCAGTGTCCTCACCAACGGTTATCCCAATCACCAAAAACGGAATGCCGTTGACTTTGAGCCTATCCCCGATTTGGATTCCGCCCATTTGCGCAATTTGATCGCCTAACACTGCCACGCGAGTGTGGTTTTCCATATCACTTGGTGACAGGTTTCTCGAACCGGATTGCAGCTTGCGTTGCATTAAAGGAAAGTAAGACGTATCAATACCGCTGACCGTACTCGATAAGTTCTGTCCTTTGAGATTGGTGATATTCGCATCCCATTTGGCGTAAACGCTCGACGCCTGTTGCACGAAGCCCGACTGTTTGATCATGTCGACTTTTTCTTGTGGAATATCAATTTGTCGTCTTGAAGGTAACCCTTGCCACGGTTTACTGGTACTCGACGGAAACACCACTTGCACATTGTTGATCATAAAGGAAAACGACTGGGTCTGATGGCGATAAAAGCCTTCGCCAAGTGCGATTAACACCACCACAGAGATCACGCCCCAAGCAATCGCGATAATGGCCAGCACGCTCTTCATGCGGTGCGCCATCAACGTTTGCCAAGTTTGTTGCAATAGACTGCTCATGAATGAAAAGCTCGAGAGATCAACGCCATGGTATCGTCATCGAGTTTCCCTGCGGTTTCCAGTAAGCCGATTCTCTTACGCCAGTAGCTGTACAAGTTGGTTTGCAGACTGTTTTTCGCCTCAAACAAGCTGTTGTGTGCACTGATAACTTCCGACACTTCAAGCAGACCAGCGTCGTAAAGTTTCTCTTTGCTTTGCAACACTCTGGCGCGCGACTCAACCAGCTCGTTCGCTATCAAAACTTGATTCCAGTTGATATCGACCTGAGTAAACTGCTGAATAACTCGTTTCTGAATATCAATTTCCACTCTACGCATATCTTGCTTGGCGCTTAAAATGTTCAACGATGCTTCGTCCACTTTCGCTCGCACTGCACCATTGAGGTCAATCGGCAAACTCAAACTAATCCCAGCGTTAAACTCGCCGTTTGAACGATTGTCACCATCGCTGTAGCCCACACTGCCTTTGACGGTCGGGTAGTATCCACCTTTAGCTGAATCTTTCGCGAACTCGCTCGCTTTCACCATCTGCGCCGCCACCAACAGCTCTGGACTGCTGTCTTTCGCCAGTTTTAGCCATTGCTCCTGAGAGTCCACCAGCATCGGCGGCTGAATCAAAGAATCCGTTCGAATTTGGTCGACACTCTCCGGCATTTGATTGATTAACGCCGCAAGCTCTGCTTTTTTCACTTCGAGATCGGCTTTTGCATTGAGGATACTTGCTTGCTCAGAGACTTGATTCGCTCGCATCTCTTCAACATCAACCGACTTCACTTTGCCTGCTCGATAGCGTTTCTCAATGATGTTGAGAAGTTCCTTCCCCTCCTCCAGCTTGGACTGCGCCAATTTGAGGTCGCCCTGTGCGCTTGCCACATCTAGGTAAGCGGTGAGCAACTTCTGCGCAAGCTCGTTATGCGATTGAGATAGCTCTAACTGTGCTTTGAGATAATTGGCATTCGCTTGATCCAGTTCCGACCACAAACTGCTATCCCAAATAGTTTGAGATAAGGTAGCACCGTAACTGTTGGAATGGCTTGAGGACTCATTCCAATCCGCTGACGCACTAGCACTTAAACCCGGTAATAACGCACTGCGGCTACTCTGTACGCCAACCTCGCCAAGCTGGACGCCGATTTTCGCTTTTTCGTAATTTGGATCGTTCTGCTTTGCTTGTTGCCAAGCTTGTTCAATAGAAATTGCGTAGGTCGGCAAACTGAGCGTGGCAGCCAACAATGCAAAGGCGATTGTTGATCGTTGCAGCTTAACCATGCACCGCTCCCATCATACTGTTGTCGATAACCTCTTCATCAAGCTCCACGCCGTCAAGCACTTCGACATTGATGCCATCTGACAGACCGAGTTTCACAGGTTGTTTATGAAACCCTTGTTCTGAGCTATCGGGGATCAGAACATTCGGTGCGTCACCATCAAATTGCAGAGCGCGCTCCGGTAGCGTGAGCACGTTTTCAGAAGTCTTCAGAATGATTTGAGCCGTCGATGAAAAACCAGAACGAAGCAACACATCTTGTGGGATCTTGAGTTCTCCCACCTCAACCTCAAAACCGTTATCAAAACTTTTTGCCGAGGTATTGCCCTCTGGTGAGTTGAGGTTCTCAGATTGAATCGCCACTTTGGTTAGCACACCAGAAATCGCCACATCAGGATAAGGCGCAACCGTCAACATAACGGGCATTCCCGGAGACAACTGCGCAGCATCATGCTCACTGACGCTACCTTTAAAAATCAGACTGTTCATGTCGGCCAATGACATCATTTCAGTCGCGGCTTGGCTTGATTGAGTCGAAATGATCGGCTCTCCGACCTCAACTTTCTGGTTGAGTACCGTGCCATCAATTGGCGCGTAGATCGTCGACGTTAAACGCGCATCGCCGATCGACGCCTCACCACTGCGGATGAGTTCGAGATTCTGGCGCTTTTGCAATACGTCCGCTTGCGCAGATTTGACTGCCGAGCGCGCACTTACGTATTCGTCGTAGTTACTTGGAATAATATCCTGCTTGACCAAGCTTTCTAAGTTGGACATTTTTTGTTTGGCGGATTCCAGATCGGCTTCGCTACGCATGAGTTCTGCCGATGCATCCGTTAATGCTTGGGGGGTTGGGTTTGGACGCACTTTGATCAGCGGTTGGCCTTGCTTCACCTTTTCACCAACTTTCGCGTAAATTTCACCGACGATACCGTCGATTTGTGACTTGATAGACACGGAGTGTGCAGGGACAATTTTACCAACAGCCACCGCTTGTTTTTCAATCGTGCCTTTTTCCACAATCAATGTAGGCAGCAATTCTGGTTGAGCAGCAGATTGGAGATAGAAATACGTACCACCGCCGAGCAGCGCGAAGCTCACAGCGGAGACAAACCAACGTTTCGTCATTATTTATTCCAACAATTATTGGGTAGTCTAATGACTACTCCTAAAACACAAAGTTGAAGGAATAATATCCTGCTTTAATAGCGGTTTGGTTGTCACAGTTGGTATGGTTTTGTCAGTCGGCTCTGACAATCAAAAACTAAAGAATCATTCAGCAAAGACGTTGTCTACGATGGCGACTAACAAGCTCTGTAACCGCTCGTTTCAACCGCCACCCTTTTCATTCTGAACAATGTGCAAAATGGCGCTGATCTGTATCCAAGTGAGCAGCTGTTTCTTGAGCGTTTAATATGTTCTCTTGATTAGCCCCAAACTCAGCCCCCGTTCCAGGCCAATAATATGTATCTTTATCACGACATAGTGTGAGAATGACAGGATCATTGTGTATATTGGGCTCATCTCCTAGCTCGCCATACATACTGAAAGTAATCTCAGACCCAACGTCTCCACGAAGTTTCTGAATCACTTCTGCTTGAACTTTAAAGAGAACATCTTCCTCGTGTTCAGCAAACTTTTCAAAACCTGTAATTTTCACCACTGCAGAATAGGGCGTTTGAAATATCGCATCTTTGAGTACCTCATTCTGAGAGTACACTCCCTGTGAAGCACAAGCTGATAAGCTCACACAGCCTAGCAAACTTATAAATTTCTTCATATTTAACTTTCCGTTCCTGCTAAGACAGAGCCTTTTGTATATACAGGTAAAGTACCTTTTGTTTCATCGTAGTTACTCGGTACTACGAACTTGTCCCAGACATCAATAGAGTACTTTGCTATATTGACTTGGTTGCTTTGGTTTCCTCCTAACATGTACAAATGCCTACCATCAGGGCTCATTCCCACGACAAAAGCAACATGCCCACCACCTTTTCTCGATTTAATCCCTAGAGCTCCATGTATAGGTTCTGAGATGTTTTTACCAAAACCCTTCCACTCCTTTGCTCGATAAGCTTCTTTTACTGGAGTGATTCCGTGTTGTTTAAAAACCCAAGCGGCAAACGAACCACACCAAGCATTTTGACCTCCAGAGTCATCAGTGCCCCAGAACTTAGATGCTGTAAAATACTCTAAAATCCTTGGATTGGCCTTAGTGCCTGAAACTTCTTTTTGTCCAATTTCTCCCAACGCTGTTTTCATCCAAGGTACTTTGGTTACTAGTTTTTGAGCATCATGAGGATCATTTTTCACTGAGCTATAGGATGGTAATCCATTGAGCTTACGATGAGTTCTACCATTTACATCGATCCGACCATCTGGCTTTACCATATAAAGTAGCTTACGCTGACACACTTTTATTGCCTCTACTGTTTTCGACAAATGAGGACTCCGCCCTAACGAGCCATCAACAACCAACAGTCGGGTAAAACCTATTCTCTTTTGGTTATCATTTAAAAATTGTTGAACTGCTTTAACATCATTTTTCGAATTAGTGCCATTTATACCAACAGAGCCCCGGATTTTTAATCCCATTCTCGTTACCTTTATAACTAATCATATAATTAAGAAAGTACGCTTTAGCGTGACAACAATAAAGATAAAATGTTGTTTTATACGATTAGCCATACGAGGGAAATTAGGTGTTGAAAATATAGATTACAAATAAACTCAGCTCATATCACTAAAAACATCTATTTAGCATCTTTTGGTCACGCTTCAAAACAGGACAGCCAGATGTTTTAAACCATGCGTATTAATAGACGAAAAATGTTTATAAGAGAACACTTAAATTAACATAGTGAAACTATCAATTACTATTTTAAATTTAAATAAAATTCCTTTTTAAGGTCAATCTATAATTAAATTTATTAAACTTTAATTTTTTATTAAATTGAGCTTTGATTTATTAATCTGACTATTTAACTAATTTCATTTCAGTTAATTGTACTTTTTGGCATGTTAGCGGGTGATGGCGGCGCCAATAACACCGACCCATTTTCAGAAGGAATAACGGACGATAACCAATGGATTGTGGAAGAACCACACATGATGATTATTACCCTAGACCAAGTGTTGCTCGATTCTCGACCAACCGGTTCAAGTTATGATGGCCCATACGAGATGTGGAATGGTATGCCATACGCACACATTATTATTCCCGTTAGAGCGAGAAAATAAAAAGAAAAAATCCGATACTCAATATTTTGAATATCGGATTGTTATTGCGTTATCGAGCTAACCAAATTCTCGCTAATATTCCTATCGGAGTAGTAACGCCAGTTGTGACGGAGGAAATTTCACCATTTCTTAAAACATAAATGGTTGGGGTCACGCTAATTTTCCATTCGCGCATAATATCGCTTGAAGGATCGTTTATGTTTTCGAAACGATATTCTTTTGCCCTCATAAACTGCGCCACACGCTCATTCGGTCCCGACGATCCAGAAACGCCAACTACGGTGTAGTCATCACTCAGCCAACTCACGCTTGGGCTTACAAATTTACAAGCGGGACACCAAGTCGCCCAAAAATAAACAACGACAGGTTGTTCATAACTTTGCGCGATTGCATCGAAGTATTCACCATCGCTCAATACGGAGCTCAATGGTGGTGACTCCTGTTTAGGAATATCTTTAGTGCGATACCAATCCATCGCGATAGAAATCGCGGTGACAATGAGCACCATCTGTACGATTTGAATGAGCCAATATCGGAATGTTCTACGCTGCTTTGTCGAACTCATTGAATAGCTCCCCCACTCGCTTGCTTCACCGCACTTAAAACAACATCATCAGTCAGAATCACAGGTAACGGGATACCTTGTGGCGCTGCCGGGCCATAGACGATGTTAAACGGCACACCGTAACGCCCATGAGCTCGTAAAAAGTCAGTTACCGAGCCGTCCGGATGTGTCCAATCCCCTTTTAACGTCGCTACATTAGGGCTTTGCAGCAATGAGTAGACAGGATCTTGCCAGATCACACCGATCTTGTTCGCTTTACACGTGACACACCAATTCGCAGTGACATCCACAAACACCACTCGCCCATTATTGACGTGATCTTCAATCGCCGAGTTAGAAAGCTTCTGCCACGCTAAGTCCTCAGGAAGCGGTGTCGCCCATTGGTCGGCAGTGATACTACCAAGTAGCAGCCCGCCAGCAATTAAGATAAGCGATGCAGAGCCGGATAGCACGAGTGCTTTATCGCCATGAACGCGTTTAACGCGAATCATCAGAACAATAAACGCGACTAAACCGGCGAAAATGACCCAAAACACTGGGAGGTGATTGGCCATCAAAGACAGTAGCCAAACGCTGGTGGCCAACATCATCACACCAAATACGTTTTTGACCACGTTCATCCACTGACCCGGCTTCGGCAATTTAAGCGCAATACTTGGGAAAATTGCCACCATAATCCAAGGCAACGCCATCCCCAACGCTAAGGCGGTGAAAATAGCAAACAGCGTAACCACATCGGCACCCAAAGCAAACGCCACGGCCGTTCCTAGAAAAGGCGCGGAGCAAGGCGTCGCAAGCAATGTGGCAAACATACCTTGAACATAGTGACCAACTAGGGAGTTATCACCTTTCGAGGCTAGCCATGTATTGGTACCCGATGATAGACGGACTTCAAACAGCCCCAGCATATTGGCCCCAAACAAAGTGGTGACCAACACCATCAAACCTAAGAACCAAGGGCTTTGAAATTGCACGCCCCAACCAATGGCATTACCTGTTAGCTTGAGCACCAAAATAAAACCAGCGAGAATCCAAAACGACGTTAAGATGCCAAGTGAAGACGCAACAAACTGAGCGCGAATTTGACGACGCTCGATACCTTGAGCGGCAACAATACTACTTAGCTTCATCCCCAAAACCGGAAGAACGCAAGGCATGATGTTAAGAATTAAACCGCCGAGCAACGCGAATAGAAAAACACTCGTTAGAGACGTGCTCGGCAACGGTTCAACTATTGCCTCAGCAGTTGCTTGAGTGGTTTCTTCTGCTAGTAAATTGGTGTCTTTGATGGTCACAAACAGCGACTGACCATCTAACTCCACATCGCCTAGCCAAGTATCAACGATATAGCTCGCGGTGACGATGTTTCCTTCTTGAAGCATTCCTTCAAACTTGAAGCTATAGTCTCGCGTTGCTTCATCGACACCATCCACCAGCACTTGTGGTTGTTGCCAACCCTGACTGTTCTTTAGCTTGATTTGTAGTTTCGATTGGTTCGCATCCCAACTCGCCTGAGTAACATCAATAAACGGCGATGGCTGCGGCACGTTACTCACTGCTTGAGCGTAACTGAACATCACGTCTTCATCGACTTTTAGATCAGAAGGCAAGAACGTCAATTGAATTTGATAGTCGGTCAGCACACAAATCGTCGTACAAGAAGAAAGTGTCAGTACCGCATCAATCGTGACAGGTTTGGACATGTCTTCGACGTGCAGCGTCATGGGGAACAAAGTGTCGCCTTTATACCCAAGAGTCTCGATACCTAATAATTCGAATTTTTGTGGATGCGGCCATTGCCAATCCACTTTGGATAAATTTTGTGAATTTTGCCAATCAATAGATGGTGCTACGCCGCCCTCACCAGGTGAACGCCAGTAAGTTTTCCAGTCCCCAGCCAACTTGACGTCCAGATAACCAGTGATTGTTTTGGCTTGCGGATCTTGTTGACCAGTGAGCACAAAGCGCGTTTGCACTGGAGGATGTTGTGGGTTGGTTAGCCAACCTGTATCAGTAGTTTGAGCTGAAATACTCAGAGAGAGCAAACTCAAAGCAAGCGTCATAAAAAACATGGACGCAAACTGAGTCAGTTTAGTAATTTGATTCATAGTGATTCCTAGTTATAAAGACAAAGGTGCTAAATAACTGACGCTAGTGGTCAGAAAGCACGCTTTTATTCTCGGAACACACAGAAAGTCAGATGGACTCGATACTTACGGCCTATCGGTTCCGTCCAATGTTGCGCACCAATATAGGCACTGCACAACCAAATTGCCGAAGCAAAAAGACCGACAAACAGAACAACAATAAATACATCGAGTTGATGTTGAGAAAACTGAATTAACTTTTCAGACAATTCGCACTTGCTAGTTTCTTTAGTATCAATCGACTTGACGCTCGAACGCTCATCAGCAAGTGAAACCGCAGGCGATTCCGTCTCATATTTCATAGAGCATGACGATGCAAAGCCTGAATTTTGCATCAGACACACAACGACCACCCAGCCAATAATCGCCAGTAGCCATTTTGCCCGCTTATGTGGCGTGTGATGTCGTTTAGTCAACAAACTCATAAGAATTCAGATAAAGTAAGAACGAAGAAGATAATACGCGAGTCGTCATAAAGCTCAAGTTGTATCCTCTAAATAACCTTAAGAGGCTTCACTCGCTAAGCTTTAATCTAGCCTGCCATAAATATATGCCAACTCTGCGACGGTTTTTGCCGAGAACTTCTTCAATAGATTGGCTCGGTGTACTTCAACCGTTCGCATTGCTATGCAAAGTTCGTCAGCAATACGAATGTTGCGTTTTCCTTCAATGATCAAACGCAAAATGTCTTTTTCTCTAGGTGTGAGCGATTCATAAGCCGATTTTGCTGCTGCCATATCGAGGTTTGTGGCAGACTGCGCCTGTCCCTGTAAAATGGCTCGTGCCAGTTCATCGCCTTTGACTGGCTTTTGGAAGAAATTGACCGCCCCAGCTTGCAATGCATCGACCGCCATCGGAACATCACCATGCCCTGTCAGATAAATAACGGCCAACGGGCTGTTGGCTTTATTTAAAACTTGGTGCACTTGCTGACCACGAAGGTTGGGCATTCGGCTATCAAGGATCACGCATCCGGCTTGATGAATGTCCACTTTATCGAGAAAAGATTGCCCATCAGCAAAAGTCGTCACGTTGAAATCATGCTCTTCCAGCATAAAAGCGAGCGAGTCACGCACCGATTCATCATCATCGACTACAAAAACAGGTAGCTGCTTTTCACCGCTGCTCATTGAATGCTCCTATGCCTAGTTCAGATTAGTTTTGATATGGAAACACAAGCTCAACCAAACAACCATGTGGTGCTGTCGAGCTGATGACAAACTCGCCACCATGCATTTCCATCACATCGCGACAAATGGCTAACCCTAGCCCAAGCCCTTCTTCTTTGCTACTCACAAATGCTTGAGTCGGATTCTCTTGCTGCAACCCTGTACCATTGTCTAACACTCGAATGGAAAGTTGATTGACTTGGTAATCGCAATGCAGGGCAATTTTACCTTGATAACCTGATGAGTGATATTTCTCTTGGAACAAAGTACACGCATCAATCGCGTTGCTGATCACATTAACTAAAACCTGTTGTACGCCAACTGCATCGACAAGTAACGGACGAATGTTCCCTTCTGTACTGGCCACAATAGAAATGTTTTGCTTCTGCATCCGAAAATGGAGTAACTCAATCGTGTCATCAATGAGTACTTGAAGATCGCACGACGTTTTGTCGACACTGCGCTTACGAATCAACGTTCTTAATCGCTGAATAATTGCATCGGCTCTTTCAACTTGGCCCTGTATTTTCTCAAGTACAGGGACAATATCTTCATGAGGGCGCTTTTTGGCCAAGCGAAGTAAACCGCCTTCACTATAGTTGCGAATGGCTGCCAGTGGCTGATTGAGTTCATGAGCAAGACTAGTGCCGATTTCTCCGACAATCGCGACCCTTTGTGAATGTTCTAACTGTTCACTTTTCTCTTTTAATCGTAACGATGTCTGCTCCAACGCTTGCTTACTCTTGCTAAATCGATACTCAAGCCAAAAGTGGTACGCGTTCAACACAATCACAAACATGAACAGCGCCCATGCCCATTCTTGATGACTACGCAGCCAGCGTAGAGCCTCACTCCACCAAGGTTGTTGCAACGGATGGAGATCCAACGCCTGATAAAGTTTGTCGATGCTCAGCAAGCTGACGGGGGACGTCCAACCTGACGCGCCTGCCGCAATAACCGCAGGGTGTTCAGGTGGCATCGCTAACAATACTTGCGCAATCTGTTTGGCAATCTGAGCTGAGCCGCGCTCTGTTTTGGCAAATGACCAGTTAGGATAAAGCGGTGTGGAAACAGCGCATAACGAGCGCTCGTTCGGCTGTTGATTTAAAACTCGGTAATTACCCGGTTGTAAAAGCCCTTCACTTAACATCTGTTCCAATAAACAAGCAGGGACGACGGCCGCTTCCACATTGCCATCACGTAATTGATACAGGTTGGCATCAATAGGAAAACCAAGATAGCGGACATCGGAAAAGAAATCGTTTGGATTAAGCCCCATTTTGACTATTTGATAGCGCATCGTTAGATAACCACCAAAGGCTTTTTCTGATACCGCCGCAACGGGACGTCCTGAGACATCTTGCACCGTTTGATAACTTGAATTGGCTCGAACCACAAGCGCCGAACCAATTCCGTAATTCGAGTTTTGTGGTGCTCTGCTGGTTAGCGTTGCCATCCACGACAGCGCGTATTGCCTGCCCAACCGCACTGCTTGACCTGGGTTGGTTAAGATGAAATCCATGGTCTGAAACTTCACCGCTTCGCCCATTTCATCCAAGTTAAGGGGATGAAGAACAAAATGCACATCGGAAATTTGCTGATTGAGCCAATCAATGGTCGGTTGCCATCTCTGCTCAGCATAAAGATGGCCGCGTATCGCTAACACGCCCACTTCGACTTTTTGCTTGACCTGTGGCTGCTCTGCTTTTTGCTCTTGCATTCCTTGCAGATCTGCTTGTTCAGAAACTGAGCCCTGAGCCAAAGATGCAAAGGCAACTAAGCAAAGAATCCAAAGCTGAAGCCACAGTGCTTTTTTCATGATGAGTCGAATCGTTCCGTCAAGAGAGTGCGACAAGAATAACAGCTACCTTCCCTAAACCACATTTGTTTTAGATCAAGTTTGATCTGGGTATGTGGAAATCCACAATATAAGCCTCGCAGTGCATTTCTCACAATGGAATCAGTCAATTCAAATACAACAAAAAAGCAGGTGAGTTATGGATTCCACCAAACGTCGCTTTCTCAGCGCGGTCACAGCCGGAGCCGCGTTAATTCCAGTCGCAGGCATTGGCACGGCAACTGCGGGAAACATTATTCGAAATAACCAGTCCGCTGACCGAAAAGGACAAGTCGGCAAGCGTTATGCCATGGTGATAGATTTGCGTAAATGTGTCGGATGCCAAGCGTGCACTGTGGGTTGCAGCATCGAGAACCAAGCGCCAATCGGTCAATTCCGAACCACCGTAAAGCAATACGAAGTTACGTTAGATGATGGCTCTACAGCCACGCGAGAAGCAAAAGCCTTTATGCTACCGCGCCTTTGTAACCACTGCGACAACCCACCTTGCGTGGCAGTGTGTCCGGTTCAAGCAACCTTTCAGCGCGAAGATGGCATTGTCATGGTGGATAACAGTCGCTGCGTAGCGTGTGCGTATTGTGTACAAGCTTGCCCTTACGATGCTCGCTTTATCAATGAAGACACCCTCACCGCAGATAAATGTACCTTCTGTGCTCACCGTCTAGAAAAAGGTCTATTGCCTGCCTGCGTGGAAACCTGTGTTGGCGGAGCACGTGTAATTGGTGATTTGAATGATCCATCAAGTGAAGTCCGCCGCTTAATTGCGAAGCACCAAGACGATATCAAAGTGCTAAAACCCAATGAAGGCACCAAGCCTCACGTGTTTTACATCGGCATGGATGAACGCTTCACCAGCCACATCGACGGACAACCTGCTATTTACGACCCACAAGGAGATCGCGCATGAACATCACCGAAGTGTTAGTCCAACCTCAAGCGATGGCTTGGCTCCCGTGGGCGGTGCAGTATTTCTTCTACATCGGTTCGGCTTATGCGGCTGCTGTTTTATTCCTAATCGCCCTATTATTTGAAAGACACACCAGTCACAGACTGCGCGCTGCGCTTGTTCTGACGCTGGCCATCGGCGCCATCGTGGGGCCATTAGCGTTAACTGGCGACCTTCACCAGCCGGGACGCGCATGGCATTTTTACGCCCACATCACTCCGTGGTCATGGATGTCTTTAGGGTCGCTTTTCTTGCCTGTTTTCTCAGGTTTAGCGGTAGTAACCGCATGGCTGTATCTCCGCCAGGATCTGATCAACTTACGTAATCAGCCAGGAAAAGTACTGCCTCTAATTTCAAAGCTGTCACTGGGTGACTGGGCGCTCTCTCGTAGAGCCATGCTTATGGTGTCCGCCATCACGGTGCTATCAGGCCTCACCATTGCAGTCTACACAGGCGCTGAAATTGCGGTCGTTAAATCGCGATCTTTATGGCACCAACCCGCGTCGCCGGTTCTTTGGTTTGTTACTGCATTTATGGGCGCGGTCGGGTTTTCTCTGCTGATTTGGTTACTGCTGCCTAGTCAGCCAAAGACGCTGACATCTGGCGATACTAATTTACTGAAAAAATCAGTGGTTACCAGCGGTGTATTAACGCTGATACTGCTACCGATTTGGGCATCCAACAATTCCGCATTTTCGCTCTATTCTAGCGAACAATGGATGCACAACATTGCCCTGCTCACTTTTGTCGTTTTAGGTTGTGTTTTGCTCGCTTTCATCTTCTTGCGCGATACCAAAAAGTCCGCATCAGCCAGATTTCGTCACGTCATAGGGCTCAGTTTTGTGTCTGCTGCCGCACTGGAAAGTGCATGGCTGATTCGCTGGTTTACCATCATGGAAGTGCAAACCATCGCCAAGTTCGATGCAGGGCTGTATCCATACCAACTCACTATGGATGGAAATGGCTGGATAGGCATTATCGGCATGCTCGGATTATGGCTTGCACTGGCACTGCTCGGTTCGGAGCTGGTTCAGCCAAAACAAAAGATCGAAGTAAAAGCCTCATCACCCACCTTAACTGAACGCTAATCAAAGGGGATTTCATCATGGATAACAAACGCCGTCAGTTTTTGAAATCAGGCATTGCAGTGGGTGGGCTTGGCGCATTCGCTGCGGGTTACGCCACCACCACCAAACACATGGTCGAGGGTGCGCTCGAAGGCACTGCGGGAGAAAAAACGCGTGATATTCACCACGGTAACTCGCTTGAACCAGAGTACACGGTCAACAGCAAAGGCAACCTAATCCCTAATCCAAATCAGCGCGTTGCACCATCGATGTGCTTTGGTTGTTGGTCACTGTGCGGATTGCGTGTACGCATTGATAACCGCAACGACGAGATTTTGCGTATTACTGGCAACCCATATCACCCACTCTCTCATCAGCAACACATTCCGTTCGAAACGCCAGTCAAAGGTGCTTATTTAAGTTTGGCAGGAGAAGCGGGCCTTGACGGTCGTTCAACAGCATGCGCACGTGGCAATGGGATGCTAGAAATTCGCAACAGCCCGTACCGCATTACTCAGCCACTGAAACGAGTTGGAAAACGCGGCGAAGGAAAATGGATTCCGATCAGTTACGAACAACTGATAGAAGAAGTCGTCGAGGGCGGTGATTTATTTGGTGAAGGTCATGTGGATGGCTTACGCGACATTCGCGATTTAACAACGCCCGTTGATCCTGAAAACCCAGAATATGGACCGAAAGCCAACCAACTGTTAATGACCAACGCCGGTAACGAAGGCCGAGACGACATATTCAAACGCTTCGCGTTCAACAGCTATGGTACGCGTAACTTTGGGCATCATGGCTCTTACTGCGGCTACGCATTTCGTGCTGGCAGCGGCGCATTCATGAACGATTTAGATAAGAACGCGCACTTGAAGCCAGACTTTGATAACGCGGAATACATCATCTTCATCGGTATGTCACCAGCTCAAGCGGGTAACCCTTTTAAGCGTCAGGCGCGCCAACTCGCCAATGCGCGAACAGAAGGTAGCTTGGAATACACCATCATCACACCAAGTTTGCCTGCTGGTTCATCGAGCTTGGCTGCCGGTGACAACAACCGCTGGGTACCAATCAAACCAGGCACCGACTCTGCCCTCGTGCTTGGCATGATCCAGTGGATCATCGAAAACCAACGCTACAACAAAACCTTCTTGGCGCAGCCGGGGGCAAACGCGATGAAGCGAGCCGGCACCGCGCACTGGTGTAATGCTACGCATCTCGTGATAAGCGATAATCAGCACCCGAGAAACGGCACGTTTTTACGCGCGTCGGACTTGAATCTGCCATTCGAGGGCGAAGCGTTGTCTGACTCCGACCCATACGTCATCGTGGATGAGCAAAGCGGCGAATTTGGTGTTCATACCCAAGAAGAGGAAGCGGCACTGTTTGTCGATAAAACGGTTTCGCTTGCATCGGGCGAAGTGCGCGTAAAATCGTCTCTACAAAGACTCAAAGAAGAGGCGTTCAAATACAGCCTTGCGTTCTACAGCCAACAATGTGAAATCCCTGTCGAACAAATTGTTGAACTAGCAAAGCGCTTCACCAGTCACGGAACAAAAGCGGTGGTCGATACCCACGGTGGCAACATGCACACCAATGGGTTCTATAACTCGTTTACCATCATGATGCTCAATGCGTTGATTGGTAACATAAATATGAAAGGCGGCGCGATGGCCAAAGCGGGTGGCTACCCAACTTCCGCTGCGGGTCCTCGTTACGACTTCACCAAATTTGCTGGCAAAGTCGGCCCGAAAGGCGTCTTTTTGTCGCGCAGTAAATTCCCCTACCACAAAACAAGCGAATACAAACGTCGCGTTGAGGCTGGTGAATCCCCTTATCCAACTCGCGCGCCTTGGTATCCGTTTGCCGCGCCACTGCTGACAGAGCACCTATCTGCGGCTATTGATGGTTATCCATACCGCGTTAAAGCGTGGATCAATCACATGGCGAACCCAATGTATGGTGTACCCGGTTTGAAAGCGCTGCTGGAAGACAAGCTTAAAGATCCAAAGCAGCTCGGTTTGATTGTGTCTGTTGATGCGTTCATTAACGAAACCACCGCATTGTCGGACTATATTGTGCCGGACACGGTCACCTACGAAAGCTGGGGTATGGCAACGCCTTGGCACGACGTTCCGGTGAAAACCGTCACCGCTCGTTGGCCGATAGTGGAAGCACGAACAGAGAAAACCGCCGACGGTCGCTCGATTTGCTTAGAAAACTTTTTGATTGATGTCGCCAAGAAAATGCAACTAGGCGGCTTTGGTGACAACGCGATTCAAGATGCGCAAGGGAATTGGCTCGCTCTCCACAGCGCTGAAGATTTCTACTTACGTTCCGCGGCAAACTTGGCTTATGTGAAAGGCGGGGTGCCTGAAGTTTCGGCAGAAGACATTGCGTGGTCCGGCCTAGAGCGTTTAATGCCAGCCATGCAGAAGACGCTGACAGCGGATGAGATGAAACGTGTGGCGTTTATTTTTGCTCGCGGTGGACGTTTTGAAAATGCAACCGAAGCGTATCAAGGTGAGCAAATGAAGCACAAATGGACACGACCTGTCGCGATATGGAATGAACGTGTCGGCAGCGCAAGAAACACCATGACCGGTGATTTCTACACGGGTTGCCCAACATGGCATCCACAAAAACTGGCCGATGGCACACCAATGGAAGACCAGTTCCCAAGCTCAGAATGGCCTTTCAGCCTAACGAACTTTAAATCCAACATTCACAGTGCGGTATCCAACCTATCGCCAAGGTTGAACTCGATTAAAGGCGTAAACCCAGTGTACATCCATCCAATCGATGCCGAGCGCGCAGGCATTAAAACGGGTGATGAGTTTGTTATCGAGACACCATCTGCAAGCACCAAAGCACTTGCGATGATAGTCAGTGGAATTCGCCCTGGCACACTCGGATTTGAACATGGGTTTGGTCATACCGAGCTAGGACAACGCTCGCACTGGATCGGCGATAAACAGCAACCAGTAAAAACGCGCAGCCAAGATGGCGTCAACATTAACGACATCGGATTAATTGACCCAACTCGAGAAGGGAAAGGCGTGTTGTTGGATTGGGTGGTAGGAGCCGCGGCTCGCCAATCATTACCAGCCAAAATCCGCAAAGCTTGGTAGACAACCAAACCTGAAGAGCTGCCATTTAGCAGCTCTTCACACCCTCTAAATATGTGGAAATCCACAATACCTTTAGTTATTGACAAAGCCGACAATACAGCATCCAAGTCACTATCACAGTAGACACTTGGAGATATTAATAACAATTAAAGTGAGTCAGCATGTCAAAAATACTACCTGTGGTGACGGCCTGTTTGCTGGCAACCACAATGGGCGCAAGCGCCTCGTCTATTCCTGAAAAAGCCAGCGTGTGCAGCGGTTGTCACGGCCAAGATGGCATGGGACAGCCAAATATCGCGCCGATGATCGCAAGTTTAAACATGAATTATCTCAACACTCAAATCGAACTATTCCTTAGTGGCGAACGCCAAAATGTGGTCATGCAAGGCATGGCGAAGGAACTCAGCGATCCCGCAGATCGGAAGGAAGTGATGGAGTACTTTGCTAACCTCCCGAGCTATGAGTTCACGAATCCAGAACAACGCGGCGACCAAGCTGATATTCGTAACCCGTATCGTAAATTAATTTTCCAAGGCGATTGGGATAGAAACATTCCAGCTTGCGCAACTTGTCATGGAGCCAGCGGTATGGGCGTCGACAAGTTCCCTCGCCTCGCAAGCCAACATGCTGATTACTTAAAAACGCAATTGATGGCATGGAAAAACGGCACTCGCAGTGGCGACCCGCTCAATATGATGGGGACCATCGCAAAAAATCTCACTGACAAAGAGATCGAAAATCTTGCTTACTACTTTGCCTCATTACGTTACTAGGAGCAGTCATGAAACGTTTCTATTCTTTGTTCGCACTGCCTTTCATTTCTACGCTCGTACTAGCTAACGATCTGTTACCGGACCGCCAGAAAGAGCTACCTGCGATAGAAAAAGAAAATCACGGTGAATACTTAAAACCGCGTGATCTCAGCACAATCCCAAACACCGCATTTGGTGAGCAAGTAAAACGCGGTTACTCGCTCTTTGTTAACTCACAACAAATGCGCGGAAAATACGTTGGCAACGAACAAAACTGTGTGAACTGCCATATGGAGGCAGGACGAAAAGCAAACGCTGCGCCACTGTGGGCAGCTTACATGGCATACCCGGCATATCGTAAGAAAAACGATCGCGTAAACAGCTATGCTGACCGTATCCAAGGTTGTTTCGAGTATTCCATGAACGGTAAAGCGCCCGCTTACGATTCGACAGAAATTGTTGCCCTTAGTGCTTACGCCTACTGGTTAGCGATGGGCGGCTTGCTTGACAAACATGGTATGGCGGATGAACCCATTCCAGAACTAGACGCAAAAACGTTGCAAATTGGTGGAAAAGCAAAAGACTTCCCGTTGCCCGAAGCCATCGCACAAGCATTACCAATTGAAAAGCGGGGTAATCTCTCTGGGCGTGGCTACCCAAAAATCGCCGCCCCTGAGCAAGAACCATCAATAGAGCGAGGCGCATTGGTCTACGAAAAGAACTGTGAAACTTGCCATCGCGCCGACGGTTCAGGCATCAAAGACACCAACGACCATTCATACATTCCACCACTTTGGGGCGAATATGCGTATAACTGGGGCGCAGGTATGCACCGGATTAACACAGCGGCCTATTTTATTTACGAAAACATGCCGCTTGGGAAAAGTGTGCAGCTGACAGAGCAAGAAGCTTGGGATGTCGCAGCATACGTCAACAGCCATGAGCGTCCACAAGATCCTCGATTCAAAGGCAATGTCACCGCAAACGCGGAGAAATATCACCAGCACCAAGGCTATTACGGCAAAACGCTCAACGGTACGCAAGTCGGCTCCAATGCCTTTAAGAGCGGAACGGTCAAGTAAAGTACAACTAAGTACCTTAAATAAAATGCTCTTTTTCCCTGCTCTGATTATCTGGGCAGGGTTACTTACCCTTAAAAACAAGTAATTACCCCCCTCCACAGACAAGCAATATCACATTATTTTCGACTTCCAACATACTCATCTTCGCCGTAAAATCTTGTACCAAACGCGACTTCGTTTATGTCTTAGATCTCCCATATCCTCTAATGCCAAAAGTAAGAAACTCGTAAACTCCTGAATCAAAACAAGCGTGCCTAGTGAAAAAAGAGTATTCTTAAAGCAAATGAATCTAAAACCTACCCGATGAGTATTCAACCTAATTCCCGTCAGTTAATTTCATGCGAAGAGTGCGGCCTTGTTGTTCGCATTCCCGATATCGAACAGGGGCAAAAAGCACAATGTCCTCGATGTTCGCATTCGCTGACTAAAGTGAATGCCAAGCCTTACCAAAGCGTGATCGCCATATCATCGGCATGTTTGATCATGTTAGTGCTAAGCATTTCTTTCCCTTTTATGTCGTTCAGCGTGCAAGGGTTGTCGCAAGAAATCACCTTGTTGCACGCTGCCAAAATGCTGGCTGAGTTTCAAAATGTGCTTTTGGGTGTGCTGCTACTCGCAACAGTTATCGTTTTGCCTGCAATCTATGTTGGTCTCATTCTCTTTCTTCACCTTGAAGCATTAAAAGCACGTAAACATACCCCCTCTAAAAAGCAGCAACGAATGGCAAAAGTTTTATGCCGTCTTCTGTTTCGAGTCGAACCTTGGTTAATGGTGGATGTATTTTTGATTGGCGTGTTGGTCAGCTTAATTAAAATCGCTTCCCTCGCAGACATAGGAATGGGCACTTCATTCTGGGCGTTTTGTGTATATACCGTTCTGGTAGTCAAATGCATATCAATGGTCGACAAAAGCTGGCTCTGGGGGCACTTTATTCCAGCTATCGAGCTACCTGATGTAAAAGAGGGTGATACGCACCATAACCACAACCATATTGGTTGTCATACGTGCCACCAGCTCAACCCTATTGAAGCTAAAAAACACCAACACTGCATTCGTTGTAAAAGCCCTATTCACAAATACAACCCCGCAGACAATTTACAAAAAGCTTGGGCGCTTTTGTTTGCTTCAATCATTTTCTATATCCCTGCGAACCTCTACCCTATGATGTACACCGTAAGCCTTGGACATGCAGAAGGTTCGACTATCATGGAGGGGGTAATATTGCTTTGGCATTTAGGTTCTTACCCTATTGCGATGGTAATTTTCTTTGCTAGCGTATTTATTCCAATGGCGAAAATGCTGGCACTCGCGTGGCTGTATTACAATGCGCAAAAAGCGCGATATCTTCCGCACGAAGAGAGTATTTCACGCTTAAAGATCTACCGCATAACTGAGTTTATTGGCCGTTGGTCCATGATCGATATCTTCGTCGTCGCGATCTTAGTTGCACTGGTTCAGCTGCAAAACTTAATGGCGATTTATCCAGGTCCTGCTGCGCTCTCTTTCGCGGCAGTGGTCATTTTTACTATGCTTTCTGCAATGATATTTGACTCACGTTTGTTGTGGCAATTGCCACAAAACGAAGTGCAGGAGCCGATTTCTGACAACTTAAACGAGAAAGCCAAATATGAGTGATGAGAACAACGTAACCGCTCAAATAAAACCGCAAAAGCAGATTTCTGCGATATGGATTGTCCCGATCCTTGCGCTAGCCATGGGAGCGTGGATGCTGTTCCAATATATCAACAGTACAGGCCCACAAATTACTCTCCAACTGCCAACCGCAGATGGGATTGAGGTTGGCAAAACCGAAATCCGAGCATTGAATGTAAAAGTCGGACTGATTACTGAAGTCACTCTCAGTGAAAATTACGATCACATCATCGCTAAGGCACAAATGAACAAGGATGCAGAACGCATGCTGCGAGATGACACCATGTTTTGGGTTGTGAAGCCTCGTATTGGCCGTGATGGCGTTTCAGGTTTAGAGACCTTGCTCTCTGGCGCTTATATCCAACTTCAGCCGGGTAAATCTAAGATAGAGAAAGAGCGCTTTACGGTCTTAGATGTTCCCCCAGTCGCCTCTCCTGATGCAGAGGGGTTACGCCTTGTGTTAACACACCGCGAGGCTGGTAAGCTAGGCGTTGGTGACCCCGTCATTTATAAAGGCTTTACGGTTGGTCGTGTAGAGAAAACCAGCTTTGATGTTGACACTCGCAAAGCGTTATACCAACTCTTTATTTTCAAGCCTTATGACAGCTTAGTGCGCACTCGTACCAAGTTCTGGCTGAATTCTGGCGTAGATTTACAGCTCAACGCTGAAGGGTTCGAAGTCAAGTTTGGCTCATTAGAGAGCATGCTAACGGGTGGTGTTACCTTCGATACCGTTCCAGGTCTTGAATCCGGTGAACAGCTCACTGAAAATATGGTCAACTTCCGCTTGTACGATGATATTAAACAACTTCGAGAAGGCATGTACGATGATTATATTGAATTCGTTATGCTTTTTGATGAATCGGTACGAGGACTTAAACGTAAGGCACCTGTCGAATATCGAGGCTTGAGAATTGGTACTGTGATGCGTGTACCAATGCGACTTCCAACCCCAGAAGAGAACTTTTCTGCGAAAAAAATCCCTGTATTGGTACGTATCGAGCTCGGCCGTGTTTATGGCGATTTCCAATCCCAATCTTTACCAATGTTAAAAGATAAATTGAAGAGTGAGTTTGCTAAAGGCCTACGTGGTACTTTAAAAACAGGTAACTTATTAACAGGCGCACTGTATGTTGACGCCGACTTCTATCCAAATGACGAGCCTTACGTACCGAGTAAGTTTGCTGATTTAGATGTTTTCCCAACCATGCGTGGTGGTTTTGCGCAGGTTCAGCGCCAAGTGAACGACTTCCTAAATAAGATTAATAACTTACCGATGGAAGAAACGCTAGATTCTCTCAATTCAACGTTAAAAACGTCTGAAAAAACGTTAGCTTCAGCAGAACGCGTGGCGGACAGTATTGATAAACTTTTGAATCAAAAAGAGACGCAAGAGATCCCAACAGATATTCGCCAAAGCTTACAGCAATTACAAAAAACACTCGATGGTTATGGGCCCAACTCAACCATGTACAGCGAAATGGAAGCCACGCTAAAAGAATTAGAAAGCGTGATGACAGAGTTTAAACCCGTACTTAAACAGCTAAACGAAAAGCCAAACTCTCTTGTGTTTGGAGAAGATGAAATCAGTGACCCAATACCAGTTAAAGGCCAAAACTAATGAAACGAGTATTCTTTCTGTCTATCGCGCTATTTGTCGGTCTAACGGGTTGCAGTAGCGCTCCGCAAACTAAAGGAGCTATGTACCTTCTACCTAAGGTGGAACCAGTGACGCTGAGCTCTTCTGATATCGCTCAGCGCCCAACTTTAGTTGTTCGTCCAGTGACATTGGCGAGTTATTTGAATGATAGTGGCATTGTTTATCGAACCTCTGAGACCCAAGTTATTCAGGCGAAACACAATCAATGGGCGCACAGTATTTCTGAGCAAATCACTCAGAGAGTCGTCGCGGAGCTGCGTCACAAGCAAAGTCATTACTGGCCGGCTGAAATGAATAATCTGTTGGATCAAAGCGGTGAAGCCAAACTCCAGCTTACGTTAAATAAATTTAATGGCAGCTACAAAGGTAATATCGAAATTGAGGGGGAATGGTTACTCATTAATGCCGAAGGTAAGGTAGAAAACAGCGCGCCAATACAAATCTCTCAGCCGCTTCAAGATGAGGGCTATGAAGCGCTCGTCAACGCTTTATCCATAGGCTTAGAAAGCCTAACCTCAGACATTGCCAAACAACTCTAAGTCAATGTTAATTACAGGGAAGCAAGTTGCTTCCCTTTTTTATGCAGAGTGTAGCGACTTCTACTAAGCTGAAAGCTGACGAAAAGCCGAAAAGGAAATTGGATGAAACCATGTAACCTGCTATCACTCTCCTCACTCATTCTTGTATTACCTACATCAGTAGCGCTCTCAGCCGAGACACAAGAATCTCGTTGGCGAAATAGCATAGAAGTGTACATGCTAGGACTGAATATCCACGGGGATACCAGTATTGGTCGCTTTTCATCAGAGGTGGATGTCGATCCTAAGTTCATCGTAGACCACCTCGATATTGGGGCGATGTTGCGATTCGAGAGTATTTACCAAAGTAAGTGGGGCTACTACATAGATTATAGTTTCATGAACTTAAGTGGTGATGTTAATAATATCAAGGGCGCTCTGCCTAACGCTCGTTATCGTGCGGACATCGAAATACGGCAAGGTGTTCTAGAAGCAAAGGCATTCCAACGCGAACAATATTCATTTGGTAAACTGGATTATATGTTTGGATTACGTTGGTGGGACAATGACATCACCGGCAAGCTGTATCGTAATGACAACCGGGTACTAGAAGATAGACTGTCATTACAAGAAGATTGGGTCGATTTTTTAGTTGGCTTGCGACTCATTGATGAATTGAGCGAAAACTGGCGATTTCATGCCAGCATCGACGCCGGACTTGGCAACGATACTCACTTCACTTATGCCATTCAAACTGGTGTTCGTTATAGCTTTAACGAATGGTCTGATCTCAACTTAGCTTACAAGTCGACCTGGGTCGATTACAAAAATGAAGAGGTATTTGAATATGATACGGCTTCTCAAGGGCTTTTAGTCGGACTTGGCTTTTACTTTTGATTAGGTTGAACCCTAGCCTATATTCAAGCGTTGTAACTTGTACCAACTCTAGGTACACGTCTAGTGCCACGTTACAGATGCTTAAATAAGGCAAATTGATCTTCATCAGACTATAAATTGCTCTTCGGTGCTACTCTCTGTCACAAAATATAAAACCCCACTCTATGACCTCATATAGGTCTTGTTGATAAGGTTCCCGAATAGCAATGTCGATTAACATTTCCGATTTAACCACCGCCCTAAATAAGGTGGAGCATATTCATAAAGTGCAGCTTGAAAACGTACATCAGTTCTTCAAAGCAAACGAAGCTTTCTCGTTGCAAACATTCAGCCAGCTGATATCAAGCGACTCGCTTGATGATCGATTTAAAACCATCGATAAAGCGTTCTCTTTGCTTGGTGATGCAAAAACCTACCTTTTAGAAGCGTCTTACCTTATTAAGTAAAAAAGAAAGCCCCGATAAAATTCATTACCGGGGCTATCATTTTCTATCTAAACTACTGATTTACAATTTGTAACGATCATCAATTACCGTTAATTCTGGGAAAGTTTTACCCTCGTCCATCGCTTCTTCTGTCTCTTCTTTTACTTGGTTATCAATCCAGAAATTACCGATATCCATTGGATGAAGCACCCATTCTGTCGCTTTTGTCATGCCGTTTTTAGGAATTTTAACCCAGCGCCAATGAGCAACTCGAGAATAAGGCACCATGTAGCCAGGAACGATGATGTTCGCTTTGCTGACATAGTTTTGGATTTGATGCGACAAGTCGTAACGCTTCTCCTGATCAAACTCAGAATCATACGCTTCAATTAACTTGTCTAGCTCAGGGCTGCTGTAGTTGGTGTGAGCATTCGTTTGTGGTCGATTTGCATTATCCGAGTGTAGGTATTCCCAATACGCAGGGATCTCACCAGAGCCCATATTCAAAAACGCTAGCTGATGCTTTTTCTCAAGAATGTATTTAAACGCAGATGAGCCATCCACCAAATTTAACGTGAACTCAAGACCAGCAAGTTTCGCTTGCTCTTTCAGGTATGCAATACGCGGTGTCCAAGAGTTGTATCCATAGGTGATAGCAAAGCTCAAGCGTTGGCCCTTGTCGTTAATACGAATACCATCTGCGCCCACTTTGTCAAAGCCCGCTTTTTCGAAGTGTTTAACCGCCGCATCAGCATCAAACTTTGGCGGTGTATTGTTAGGATCATCGTATTCGCCATGACCAAAGCCGAGTCCATGCGGTTTACGTGAATAATCTCCACGCATGATGTTTTCAATCATGCCGTCATAGTCAGTGGCTGCCATAACACCTTTACGCACTTCTAGGTTATCCAACATCGGCATCGCTGTGTTCATCCAAAGACCACCAGCTCCTTGCGGTGCTTCGTTAAAGCCCCAGTACTTTTGGATATAGCCTTTTTTGTACACATCACTATTGGTTTTGTCATGCCAAAAGCTTGGTAGCACCATCTCAAAGTAGTCTAAGTTGCCTTTCTCAAAGTGCTTCATGGCAATATCAGGATCGCGAATCACCTTAATGCGAACCTTTTCAACGTTATAACGGTTTTTATAGTAGCGGTTGTTGTATCCCCACCAATCTTCACCGACATGTTTGAATGTCACGCTCTTACCTTTCTTCACTTGATCAATGTAGTAAGGCGCTGCGGTTGGCTCAGATTTAAAGTTAAACTTTCTGACGAAGTTATCAGGCATGCCATCGTTATTTGCGTCCTTTTCTCCTTCAAAGAAGTGTTCAGGACGAGGCTGAAAACCATTACTTGGCATGTTAATCATAACCATAAGTGAGTCATGACTTTGAGCTACAGCAAGATTGACTTTGATCGTGTAGTCATCAATTTTTTCAACACTCACAATACTGTTTGTGAAGAAGTCGTTATACCACGGGTCGATAATGTCTTTTGACGTGTAGTACTTCATCATAAAGACGTAATCATCTGCTGTAATTTTTTCACCATCTGACCACTCGGCCGTTTCGTCGAGTTTAAAGAATACGGTTTTGTTGTCTTCTCCAAATGCCCATGACTTAGCAAGTTGAGGGATCCATTTGCCAGTATTTGGATGACGCTGAGCCAGTTTTGGTGAACCATCCATTAAGTATTGGCGCAAACCTGAGTTCGCATCTGGACCAACACTTCGTAATGTTTGCGGAAAGCTCTGAATGTAAGTGCGATAGGTGCCACCTCGTACCGCCTCTTCAGAGGCAAATAGAGGTTCGTTGTTGTTTGAAATCCATTCGATATCAGCTGGCAATTCTGCCGCACTCAGTTGAAAACTGGCAGCGGTCAGTGTTGCTAGTACTGAAAATGGCAGTTTTTTAGTCATGTTTCTTCCTTGTTGTGTTTGCGCACTAAGGTCGTAACAAGGAAGACAGCGTGTGAAAGCTCACAGAAAGCTGCGATTTAAAATACGCAGATAGGAAATAATAGGAACGTAATATGAAGTGACGTCCTGCCAGCTTCTATATTAATTTCAAAGAGTTTCACTAGGTCATCCTAGACCTTACAACGCAGTGAATGCATCTTCGCCATAGTATTCTTTAGATATTTGTAACGCAAGCCATCAATAACACATGATTGCATTTTCGAGGCATCACAGTGAGTTATGTTACAAAAGTGTGATCAGCATAGTACCAAGCCCTACTTTACTCAGAATAAACCGCAGAACCTTTATCTCAATTGGCCCCGATATACCAGTTACAGCGAGTAAATGATCAGACATAGCTGGTTAAAAGGAATGGTTGTTTACCGCGATCAGTATTTTCACTCGATATAAAAAGTGAGGCATCTTAGCCTCACTTTTCTCCATACAATCGAGACAGTGCTTACATTTTAGATAAGCTCTCATTGATCGACTTCAGCACTTCTGCAGGATTTGACGCTTGAGTGATAGGGCGACCAATCACAAGATAATCTGAACCTGATTGGATAGCGTCTACTGGCGTCATGATACGGCGTTGGTCACCTTGTTCTGAACCAGCAGGTCGAATACCAGGGGTCACTAATTTAAATTCTTGGCCTAGTTCGCTCTTCAGTAGTGAGGACTCTTGCGCTGAACATACGACACCATCTAAGCCCGCGTTTTTGGTCAAGGTTGCTAGACGAATCACTTGCTCCTGAGGCGCAACATTCAAACCAATACCAGCTAAATCACTTTGTTCCATACTGGTTAGTACCGTTACACCGATAAGAAGTGGACGATCTTTACCATATGGCTCAAGAATTTCACGTGATGCCGTCATCATACGCTCACCACCGCTCGCGTGTACGTTCACCATCCATACACCCATTTCAGCCGCAGCGCGAACTGCTTTCGAACAGGTGTTTGGAATATCGTGAAATTTTAAATCTAGGAATACCGAGAAACCACGTTTATGGAGTTCACGTACAAAATCAGGACCAAATAGCGTAAACATCTCCTTGCCAACTTTTAGTCGGCATGACGCAGGATCAATTCTATCTACAAACGCAAGTGCATCTGCTTGGTTATCATAATCCAGTGCGACAATAACTTTTTGGTCGATCATTTCATCTCCTAACTGTTTTGGTTCTTATTAAATAAAAAGTTAAAAAAATGCAGCGGACAGAAACTCTGCCAGCTGCATTAAGAATTATTCACCATCCAATCCGCGGATTGGCTTGATCGTCCCCCATCCTTTACAGGACGGACAATGCCAATAAAGGGAATGGGTAGAAAATCCACACTTCCGGCATCGGTAATGCGGTTTCACTTTTAACTGTTCACCCACCATCGCTTGTAGTGTTGATAGGCTGTCTTTCGCTCGACCATCTTCTGCTTCTGCAATGTGGTAGTCAATTAAACGGTAGAAGCCCTTCATGGTTGGGTTTTTCAGCAATTGTTTCGTCAGTAACTCTTGAGCAGCCCCAACGTTCTCGTGATGAGCAACTAATTGAGCCAACATCAACTCGGCTGATACGCCTGCTTTCTTATCAATACAAGCTCTCAGAAACTCGACAAGTTCATCTTCCTGACCCAGATGATGATAGCATTCTGCAATAGTTGGCAAGACATCACTGATAAAGTCTTTATCTTGCTCAAGTACCCCCGTCAGATATTTGATGGTGTGCTTATAGTCTTCAGACTCTAGGTAAATTCGTCCCAAAGCAATACTTGCTCGAACACACTTCGGGTCTTCCGCTAACGCTTTTTTAAAATGCTGTATTGCCTTATTAGTATTCCCATCAGCTTGGTCGAGCATGGCTATTTCACACCAAAAATGGGCAATATTTGCACGCATCCTTGAGCGTTTATTACCTAACTTAGCCAATTGGTTCGCGTAATAAATCGCCTTTTCCCATTCTCGTGTTTGCTGATAAATGGTCACTAATTGTTGAAGAGCCGCCTCTTTGTAATCTGGCTCTTCGACTAACTGTTCAAAGATTTTCTCTGCACGATCAAGAAAACCAGAGACCATGTAGTCTTTCGCTAACTGTTGAAGGGCGAGGTTCTTTTGGTCCAGTGTTAAGCCTGAACGAGAAATAAGATTTTGGTGAATTCTGATTGCGCGGTCGACTTCACCACGAGACCGGAACAGGTTACCCAACGCAAGGTGAGTATCGATGGTCTCGTTATCAACTTGGAGCAATTCAATAAAGTGATCGACAGCCTTATCTGATTGGTCAGAGAGCAGCAGATTAAGACCCGTCATATACTGACGAGAGATTTGATGAGATTGCTTCTGCTTGTCTTGCTGAGCGCTGCGATGCCCCATATACCAGCCATACGCAGCAGCTATAGGCAACAACAAGAAGAGTAGTTCAAGCATTAAAGTTAAGCCTTATCCTTATGCCTGTTTTTCAATGGCTGGCTTATCAGCAGCGTTGTTTGATTCCGTTGGTTCGTACTTTTTCAGTTTTTTCTTTAAACGACGGACCTGTAGCTGAGTTTTCAGTTGGATGCTACCAAAGATAACCCACGCTAAAGCAAAGCCAACCACAAATACTACACCTAATAGCGTAGATAAGTGGAACTCTCCTTTTGCTAGAAGATAGTTAAAAGTCACGAGCTCTTGGTTTTGGGAACCTAACGCCAATGCAATTAAAAAGAGAGCTAAAACAGCAACGATTTTTATAATTTTCATGTTACATCACCCTTCTAGGAGTAAGTCGGTAAGATTATGCAGGAAAATGCTTCTTCAGACTACGTATATTAGCAATAATCTATACCCAAGTAACCTCAAGATGCTTAGTTTGTAGACATGCTTAGAAGTTAAAGTTATTTGGGTATAGAAAGCAGCAAGGAAAACGGCTGAATCCACAATTAGATTAGTAAACGATCTTGGATGTATGACTAACTTGGATACATTACAAAAAAGCGGCATACACAAACGTATGCCGCTTTTTTCAAACTAATAAGAGTGCATTAACCAATATTTACACGCTCACGAAGTTCTTTACCAGGTTTGAAATGTGGAACGTATTTACCTTCCAATTCCACTTTATCGCCCGTTTTAGGGTTACGACCTACGCGAGGCTCGCGGTAATGAAGAGAAAAACTACCAAAGCCACGGATCTCGATACGGTCACCGCTCTCTAGTGTAGAGGCCATGTGCTCTAAAATATCTTTTACAGCATCCTCTACCTCTTTCGCTGATAAGTGTGTTTGCTCAGCGCAGAGTCTTTCAATCAGTTCAGACTTAGTCATAGTTGCCCTCTTTGAGTATCTTTATCACTTATTATAGTAAGTAATACTAATTCCAACAAACACTTGCTGACAATTCTAGACAAATTTTATGCAAAATGCGCAATGAAGAAATGCCTTTTATTAAGATAGTTTACTGTCATTAGTATTACTACTTAAATATGACCAAATATAAAAAAGGAGCCTTGCGGCTCCTTTTTTGCTTAAGCGAGTATATTATTCGCCTTTAGCAGCTTTGAAAGCGTCAGCCATTGCGTTACCGAATGCATTGTCATCTTGCTTGTTGATAGATGCCATTGCTTCTTGCTCGTCAGCTTCGTCTTTAGCTTTGATAGATAGGTTGATTACGCGGTTCTTACGGTCTACACCTGTGAACTTCGCTTCAACAACATCACCAGCGCTTAGGATTAGAGAAGCATCTTCTACGCGATCGCGTGATACTTCAGAAGCACGGATGTAACCTTCAACGCCTTCTGCGATTTCAACAGTAGCGCCTTTAGCGTCAACAGCAGTTACAGTAGCGTTAACTAGAACACCTTTCTTGTTGTCAGCAACGTAAGCATTGAATGGGTCATTTTCCATTTGCTTGATGCCTAGAGAGATGCGCTCACGCTCAGCGTCTACTGCTAGAACAACTGCAGAGATCTCGTCGCCTTTCTTGTACTCACGTACAGCTTCTTCGCCAGCAACATTCCAAGAAATGTCAGATAGGTGAACTAGACCGTCGATGCCGCCTTCTAGACCGATGAAGATACCGAAGTCAGTGATAGACTTGATCTTACCAGTAACTTTGTCGCCTTTAGCTTGTGCTTCAGCGAATGACTGCCATGGGTTAGCTTTACACTGTTTCAGACCTAGAGAGATACGACGACGTTCTTCGTCGATTTCAAGAACCATAACCTCAACTTCGTCGCCAACATTAACAACTTTAGAAGGGTGGATGTTCTTGTTAGTCCAATCCATTTCTGAAACGTGAACTAGACCTTCAACGCCTTCTTCGATTTCAACGAAGCAGCCGTAGTCAGTTAGGTTAGTTACGCGACCAGTTAGTTTGTGACCTTCTGGGTAACGCTTAGCGATTGCTACCCATGGATCTTCGCCTAGTTGCTTAAGACCTAGTGATACGCGAGTACGCTCACGGTCGAACTTAAGAACTTTAACTTGGATCTCGTCACCAACGTTAACGATTTCAGATGGGTGCTTAACGCGCTTCCAAGCCATATCAGTGATATGTAGAAGACCGTCAACGCCACCTAGGTCAACGAACGCACCGTAGTCAGTAAGGTTCTTAACGATACCTTTAACTTCAGAACCTTCTTGTAGAGTTTCTAGAAGCTCGTCACGCTCAACGCTGTTCTCTGATTCGATAACTGCACGACGTGAAACAACTACGTTGTTACGTTTTTGGTCAAGTTTGATAACTTTGAACTCTAGCTCTTTGTTTTCTAGGTGAGCAGTGTCGCGGATTGGACGTACGTCTACTAGAGAGCCAGGAAGGAAAGCACGGATACCGTTTAGTTCAACAGTGAAACCGCCTTTAACTTTACCGTTGATGATACCAACAACAGTTTCAGCTTCTTCGTAAGCTTTCTCAAGTACGATCCAAGCTTCGTGACGCTTAGCTTTCTCACGAGAAAGTTGAGTTTCACCGAAACCATCTTCAACAGCGTCTAGAGCTACGTCTACTTCAGCGCCAACTTCAACTTCAAGTTCGCCAGCAGCGTTCTTGAACTGTTCAGCAGGGATAGCAGATTCAGACTTAAGACCAGCGTCAACAAGAACGAAACCGTTCTCGATAGCTACTACAGTACCTTTAACGATGCTGCCTTGTTGGAATTCTGTTTCGTTTAGAAACTCTTCAAAGAGTTGAGCAAAAGATTCAGTCATTTAATTAATCTTCAATAAATTAAACTTCCACGGGTATCCTACCGCATGGGGTTATTAAATTCGCCAGTCATCATCCTTGCGACCAACGCTCTTAGCCTAGTCGAGTATTATTACTCAGCTAGCTTCGATTCGATATATTGTAGTGCCTTTTCTACTACTTCGTCGATAGTCATCGACGTAGAATCTAGCACAAGCGCATCCTCAGCAGGGCGTAATGGCGCCACTGGGCGGTTACGATCTCGGTCGTCACGCTCTTGGATCTCGCTTAAAAGGTCAGCAAATCTAACATCTAACCCTTTCTCTTGCAACTGTTTAAGGCGTCGATTTGCACGCTCTTCAGCACTCGCATCAAGGAAGATTTTTGCTTGCGCACTCGGGAATACAATTGTGCCCATATCACGACCATCAGCAACCAGACCCGGAGCGGTCTCAAATGCACGCTGACGACGTAGTAATGCTTCACGAACACGTGGCAAAGCCGCAACTTTAGATGCTGCCATACCCGTTTCTTCTTTACGAAGCTCCCCTGACACGTCTTCGCCTTCTAGAATGACCTTAACTAAGTCACCTTCCGCGATAAATTGAACGTCTAGGTGGGTTGCTAGTGGGACAAGAGCATCTTCTGACTCGGTGTCGACACCGTGGTGAATCGCAGCGAGTGCAAGTACACGATAAATTGCGCCAGAATCTAAGAGTTGGAAACCCAACTTTTTCGCCAGCAACATACATAAAGTGCCTTTACCTGCACCACTAGGTCCATCTACGGTTACAACCGGAGTTTGAGAGGACATGTTCTTCTCCACCAATAGTTTCTTTTCAGCAATTTGCTCGGTTTTCGAGGCGCACATTATACGGGTAATCAGTCTTTGGAGCGAGGAAAAATGTCGTGTAAAGCATTACACCTAATGCGTAATTGGATTCATCAATAAACATAAAGTTCAACAAAAACGGCGAGAGCTTCCGCCCTCGCCGTTTTAAATGTCATGAACTTAAGCTCGATTAAACAATCGGCTTTTGACCACGCTCAGCTAACTTTAAAATCACACTATCAGCGACTTTACCCGCCACACCTGCTAGCTTGTCGGCCAGTTTTTTCTTTTGTACATAATGCACAGAAAGTACAGTTTTATCTTTGCATGCCGCAACAACGATATCATCAGATGTACTAATGTCATCCACCAAACCAAGCTCTTTCGCTTGTGTACCGAACCAGTGCTCACCAGTGGCTACTTTGTCTAGGTCCAAACTAGGACGACGCTCACGGATGAAGTCTTTAAACAAGACATGTGTTTCTTCAAGTTCTTGCTTAAACTTATCGCGCGCTTTATCGGTATTCTCACCGAACATCGTTAGCGTGCGTTTATATTCACCCGCTGTTAGTTGTTCGTACTCAATGTCATGTTTCTTCAACAGTTTGTTGAAGTTAGGAATTTGTGCGATAACGCCAATAGACCCCACAATTGCAAATGGTGCAGAAACAATCTTATCTGCTACACATGCCATCATGTAACCACCACTTGCCGCAACTTTGTCAACAGAGATGGTCAGAGGAAGACCCGCAGCTTTGATTCGGTCCAGTTGAGAAGAGGCAAGGCCGTAACCATGAACCATACCACCGCCAGACTCTAAGCGAAGTAACACTTCATCACCTTCACGTGCGACAGCCAAAATAGCGGTGATTTCTTCACGTAGAGACGCGACTTCTTTTGCGTCTATGCTACCGTTGAAATCAAGAACAAATAGGTGTGGTTCACGCTTGCTATCTAATGAACCGTCTTTGCTCGCTTGTTTGATTTCTTTCTCGCGAGATTTGTTCTTCTCTTTTTCTTCTTTCTTGACGGCTTTATCTCGAGCCTTGATGAAAGCATCGTCATGCAAATGATGCTCTAACTGCTCAACAGATTGTTTGTGTTGCTCTGAAAGGTTGGTAATCTCTAACTCCCCTTTCGCCGCACCCGATTTGCCACCAGCCGATTTTGCAATAATGAGCAGAACAATTATCGCAGCAACCACCGTGATAATTTTGGCCAGAAACAGACCATAATCTAATAAAAATTCCAACGAGAGCTCCTTTATCTCATTTCAGATGACGTTAGTATGTTACGCAGAAACATCAGCGAGAAGGCAGCGCGGTTTGTAACCACTTGTTCTGATTGATAGCATACCTAACGAAAGTTCTGGAATTGGTATAACACATGAATTGGTGTATTGTAACCATCTTGTCACGATTACCAAGATTTTCCATTGAGAAACAGGCGTTTTTTAGCGTCAATTAACTATCATGGACCCTCTTACAATAATAAGGATTTATCGCCGTGAACTACTCCGTTTCAGCTGATGCTCTAAAAGGTAAAGTCATTCTTGTTACTGGCGCTGGTAATGGCATCGGCCGTCAAGCCGCGCTTTCTTATGCCGAGCACGGTGCAACTGTTATTCTCTTGGGTAGAAATGTGCAAAACCTTGAATCTATCTATGATGAGATTGAAGCTGCTGGCTATCCACAAGCTGCTATCATTCCATTGGATCTCAAGGGTGCAACTCAGCAGAATTACATTGATATGGCAGAGACAATCGAAGGACAGTTTGGTCGCTTGGATGGTCTATTACACAACGCAGGTGTCTTGAGTTCGCTGTGTCCATTTGATCAAATCAAAGAGGAAGACTTCGACGATATCATGCAGATCAACGTGAAAGCCGAAGTGCTAATGACTCAAGCATTACTGCCTGTGATGCGTAAATCAGAAGCTGGGCGTATTATCTTTACCTCTTCAACCGTCGGCCACTCTGGCCGCGCATTCTGGGGGCCATACGCTATCTCTAAATTTGCCGTAGAAGGCATGATGCAAGTTTTAGCTGACGAGCTGAGTGATACACCGATCCGCGTTAACGCAATTAACCCTGGTGCCACTCGTACTCGCATGCGTGAAAAAGCATATCCGGGTGAAGATGCGAATACTCTCAAAACGCCACTGGATATCATGCCGCTATATTTGCACTTAATGGATCCTGCGGTTACCGATGTGAACGGTCAGTGCATCGACGCTCAACCGAAGCGTAAATAACTCATTCAGGTTACCTCACATAATCGATTGAAAAGGCAGCAAACGCTGCCTTTTTTCATTTCTCTCTTCATAAAAATCTTGCGACTTTCTCCCACAGAAATATACTGTACATATATACAGGTATTTATTATGCAAGATATTATTCAGAACTTAAAAAGCCAACACCTTGTTTGGCAAGCAAATTTAACGAAAGCAGATCCTCAGCAGTTGCAGACTAGTTCCGGTTTTTCTGAATTAGATGATTTGCTCGGCGGAGGCTTTCCACCTCATGGCGTAGTGGAGATGGAATCTATTGGTAGTATTGGTGAATTGCGTTTGCTCGCTCCCTATTTAAAAGCCACTCAGACCAATGGTGTGACCGCATTTATTCAACCACCTGCGCTAGTGAATTCTCTGTTTTTACACTACATCGGGTTGGATATAAACCAAGTGTGGGTCGTTACTCCAACTCACCCCAAAGACGCTCTTTGGGCTGCAGAGCAATGTCTGAAAAGTGGGGTATGCAGTAATGTTTTGTTATGGCAAGAAGAGCTTGAAATACATCAAGTGAAACGCTTACAGGTAGCGAGTGAACAAGGTACTTGCCCTCTCTTTATGCTTAAAACAGATACTATCAACCGCTTGTCTTTACCTGTGTCACTCAGTTTAAAACTGAAAGGCGACGAGCAAGGGATTCATGTTGAAGTGCTGAAAAGGAAAGGAGGCTGGAATAGAGGTAGCGTTAGTATCGGCTTCCAACACCATTACCCGCAACTGGTGAAACCATCATCTGAAACTGTGCACTCGACTGTGGTCAATTTCCCACTGGCGAACCAAGGTTAGTGATATGGCTCTGTGGATTTACTTGCACTTCCCTCGCCTACAGCTAGACGCACTCTTTGGTGATAACCAAGAACAACCCGTGGTGATTGTCGAAAGCCAACGTTGCCAGATTCTTCAATACAACGAGATTGCCGAACAACAAGGCATTAAGCCAGGTATGGGACTAGGCAGTGCTGCGTCCTTGTGTCGAGATTTACAAGTGCATCCTTATCATCCGCACACCGAATGGAGCAAGTTACAAGAAATTGCTCAATGGCTGTATTTGATCACATCTGACGTTGTGTTGATGCCAAACCAAGGTATTTTGCTGCGTGCTACTCCAATGCTCGCTCTGTATGAAGGGTTTGAAAACTATTGGAACAAAGTCAGAGCTCACTTATCGGAGCTGAAACTGAGTTTTCAATTCGGATGTGGTTTTTCGCCTTTTGCTGCCAAATTGATGGCATTATCAGGAGCGAACGTCATCAGCGAAGACAAATCTGCCATACAAAAAGCCTTATCACCAATACCGTTAACACTGACAGATTTATCAAACGCTACCGTAGAGAAGTTACAACGTGTAGGTGTCACCACATTGCAAAACCTGCTTGAACTGCCATTGCAAGACATCGCACGACGCTTTGATATCGATTTGGTGAACTACGTTGGTCGACTGACTGGGCAGTTTAAACACCCTGTCGACTTTTATCACCCTACCGAATCCTTCCAAGTTTATTTAGAGCTGTTGTTTGAGATCGAAAACGTTCAGTGGATTGAAAAGCCGTTGGCCAAATTACTTCGTCAACTCGAAATCTTTCTTAAATTAAGAGATAAGGTCGCTTTTGAACTGTGTTTAACACTCCACCAGCGTGAGAAACAAGAGCAACACCTTCAACTCACTTCTGCGCAAGGTGATTACCTATGTCAGCGTTGGCAACAGTTAGCGAGTTTGAGCTTAGAGTCACTCTCGCTTAATGGCCCAGTCACAGGGCTAACGTTAAAAGTCATCCGTCAAGGTGAGCCTCTTAGTGCATCACGCGATCTCTTTGCTGGGCAGAAAGGAAACATGAATGCTTTAGAGTTGCTTTCTTTACTGCAAGCTAAATTGGGAAAAAGTGCCGTTTTAAAACCCAATATTGCTTGCGATCCTAGACCAGAAAAGGCCAGTCAGTATCGCCCTGCTGATGCTACGGATGAAAAGGGGCACGCCATACCATCCATACTACGCCCAGCAATGCAATTACCGACTCCCATTGTATTGCAAGAGCAAGTTTCTTTGGTCCACGGACCTGAGCGAATAGTTTCTGGGTGGTGGGATGGTGATGAGATCATGCGTGATTACTACATTGCACACACCAAGCAAGGCCGCTGGTTATGGATATTTCGTGATCAGCACAAGCACTGGTTTCTTCATGGCTATTTTTGTTAAATCGACAGTTATTTTTGTTGGGTCATTATGAGTTACGCGGAACTATTTTGTCAGTCTAACTTCTCTTTTTTGACTGGAGCTTCTCATGCAGAAGAGCTGGTACTCCAAGCTGCTTTCTATCGCTATCAAGCTCTAGCTATAACGGATGAATGTTCAGTCGCGGGCGTTGTCAAAGCCCATGCGACCATCGAACAACATAAACTCGATATCAAACAAATCGTTGGAAGTATGTTTTGGTTAAATGATGAATGCCAAATCGTACTGCTTTGCCCTTGTCGCAAGGCTTATGCCGAGTTGTGTCGTATCATCACAAACGCAAGAAGACGCAGTGAAAAAGGCAACTATCAACTGTTCGAATGGGATTTGATGTCGGTTCGACATTGTTTGGTATTGTGGCTGCCCACACATCAAGAGAGTGATCACTATTGGGGGCGCTGGCTCAATCAACACCACGCTAATCGTTTGTGGGTAGCGATTCAGCGCCATTTGAGTAACAACGATACTGAGTACATTGCGCACTGCGAGCAGTTAGCACATGAATTTCAATTACCTATAACTGCCTGCGGAGGCGTTCTCATGCATGACGTTGAACGCTTGCCATTACAGCATGTACTTACTGCTATAAAACATGGGTGTAGCGTCGATAAACTCGGTTTTGACCGTATTTCGAATACTGAGCGAGCGCTTCGTCCTTTTAAAAAGTTGATTCGGATTTACAAACCAGAATGGCTGGAAGAAAGTACTTACATCGCCGATTTATGCGAGTTTAAGCTCTCCGATTTAAAATACGAATATCCTACCGAGCTGATCCCAGATGGTTATACACCCGACTCTTACTTACGTATGTTGGTCGAACGTGGTAAAAAGCTGCGTTTTCCTGAAGGCGTGCCAGCAGAAGTCAATCAAACCATCGAGAATGAACTGGCGCTTATTCAAGAGCTTAAATACCACTACTACTTCCTTACTATTCACGACATCGTAATGTTTGCGAAACAGCAAGGTATTCTTTACCAAGGGCGAGGTTCCGCTGCAAACTCTGTAGTGTGTTATTGCCTGGAAATTACCGCCGTCGATCCTCGACAAATCGCTGTCTTATTCGAACGATTTATCAGTAAAGAACGTAAGGAACCGCCGGATATTGATGTGGACTTTGAACACGAGCGCCGTGAAGAAGTTATCCAGTATATTTACAAAAAATATGGTCGTGAGCGTGCAGCACTTGCTGCAACAGTGATCAGCTATCGCTTTAAAAGTGCCGTGCGTGAAGTCGGTAAAGCACTAGGGATTGAAGAGACCCAATTAGATTTTTTCATTAAGAACGTTAATCGCCGAGATCGCAGCCAAGGCTGGCAAGCTCAAATTATTGAACTTGGCTTACAACCAGAATCTCTCAAAGGGCAGCAGTTTATCCAATTGGTCAACGAGATCATTGGCTTCCCACGCCATTTATCTCAGCACGTAGGTGGCTTTGTAATTTCATCTGGCCCTTTATATGAGTTGGTACCTGTTGAAAATGCCTCGATGGAAGATCGCACTATCATTCAATGGGATAAAGACGATTTAGAAAGCTTGAAGCTACTAAAAGTCGATGTACTCGCACTCGGCATGTTAAACGCCATCAAAAAGTGCTTTCAACTGGTCGAGAAACATCACCAGCGATCCCTCTCGATTTCCGAGATCACTCGCCGACAAGATGATCCACACGTGTACCGCATGATCCAAAAAGCTGACACGATAGGCGTATTCCAAATTGAATCTCGTGCACAAATGAGCATGCTTCCTCGCCTAAAGCCTGCTTGTTATTACGACTTAGTGATTCAAATTGCAATTGTTCGTCCAGGCCCTATTCAGGGTGATATGGTGCATCCTTTTTTAAAACGACGAGATCACAAAGAGCCTGTCAGTTATCCATCGGAAGAAGTAAAAAGCGTTCTGGAGCGGACTATGGGCGTCCCTATTTTCCAAGAGCAAGTCATCAAGCTAGCCATGGTAGCCGCAGGGTTTAGCGGCGGCGAGGCCGATCAACTCCGTCGAGCGATGGCATCATGGAAAAAGAATGGCGATCTCGCTAAATTCAGACCAAAACTGATCAATGGTATGCAAGAGAGAGGTTATGACTTAGCGTTTGCTGAGCGCATTTTCGATCAGATTTGCGGCTTTGGTGAGTACGGCTTCCCTGAAAGTCATTCAGCGTCTTTCGCAGTGCTGGCATATTGTTCTGCATGGTTAAAATATTATTACCCAGCCGAATTTTACACTGCATTATTGAACAGCCAACCAATGGGATTTTATAGCCCATCGCAATTAGTACAAGATGCTCGCCGACATGGCATCGAAGTATTGCCGGTGTGCGTCAATCATTCAAAATATCAGCATCATCTCGTCTCACGTCCGAATGGCAGGCTCGGCGTGCAACTTGGTTTTCGCTTGGTGAAAGGCTTTAACGCAGAAAGCGCACAAAGGCTTATTGAGCGCAAACCACTTAATGGTTACCGAACGATTCAAGAAGTAAAGCAGATATTAAGAAGCCGAAGTGACATTGAATTATTGGCTTCAGCCAATGCATTTCAGGCCTTATCGGGGAATCGTTATAACGCTCGCTGGGCAGCAATGGATTCCTTATCTGACCTACCATTGTTTCACAAGGTCGAAGAACCCAATGTTAGCTACCAGACTCAACCCTCTGAATATGAAAATTTAATTGAGGATTACGCAAGCACGGGACTATCTCTTAGCCGCCATCCAATTAAATTATTAGAAGAAACGGGCAAACTCCCTCACTTTACTCGCATGATGCAACTGGCAGAGAAGCCGCATAAGTCACTGGTCACAGTGGTAGGCGTGGTAACAGGAAGACAATCTCCAGGCACCGCCGCTGGCGTGACATTTTTTACGCTAGAAGATGACACGGGCAACATTAATGTGGTCGTTTGGCAAGCGACAGCACGAGCCCAAAAGCAAGCGTATTTAGGCGCTAAAGTATTAATGGTGAAAGGCATTCTTGAAAGAGAGGGAGAAGTCACGCACGTTATTGCTGGCAAGTTGATTGATTGCACGCACTACTTGAACAATCTACAAAGTAAATCTCGGGATTTCCATTAGTACAGAGGAATTAAGGAGAGAGATGTTAAAAATCAGAGAGAGGTGCGCTCCCTCTGATTTCACTAGATCTAATCATGCACTTTTAGAAAGCATCTGGCGTAATCGGTCTTGAGCAACTTCTACCAGCAGATCCGGTTGGAATTTAGATATAAAGCGATCACAGCCTACTTTTTGTACCATGGCTTCATTAAAACTACCGCTCAGAGAAGTGTTCAATGTGATAAACAACTTAGACATACGTGGATCTTGGCGCACTTCATGGGTCAGTTTATAACCGTCCATTTCAGGCATTTCAGCATCCGTAATCATCATCAACAGCTCTTTTTCTACATCTTTACCTTCATCACACCAACGTTTTAAAACCGTTAACGCTTCTAGCCCGTCACGACACTCGATGATATTCATACCCAATTGAGAAAGCGTATCGCGAACTTGATTACGAGCTGTAGAGGAATCATCCACAATCAGAACATTACGCCCGACCATTGCTTGGGCCAGTTCTTGATCGAGAATGTCCTCCGAAATAGTCACGTCGTAATGCACGATCTCTGCTAAAACTTTTTCAACGTCAATAATTTCGACAATTTGAGAGGCATCCCCCTCTTTGATTTGCGTGATAGCCGTGAGGTAATTCGAGCGACCAGACGTGGAAGGAGGCGGCTGAATTTCAGTCCATGCCGTATTAATAATGTTTTTAACCGGACCGACTAAGAAGCCCTGCACCGTGCGGTTGTACTCTGTCACGATCAAATTTTCTTCTTCCGCTTCACCACGTAAAGCAGGAAAACCAATTGCGCCTCGTAAATCAATCACTGGTACCGCTTCACCTCGTAGAGAAGCAACCCCACGAATATTGTAGTGCGATCCAGGGAGCTTGGTTAACGGTGGAAGCTTGATGACCTCTTTCACTTTGAACACATTAATCGCAAATAATTGGCGACTATTTAAAGTGAACAGCAGAAGCTCTAGTCGATTTTCACCAACCAAGTTTGTACGCTGGTCAACCGTATTTAACACTCCGGACATACTACTACCTAAATTATGGATAATTCTTATTTTACTCGAAATCAGTACAGACACAGCAAGGTTATATAACCAAATAACCTTAAAATATTTGGCTTTTCGAGCACAGCTTTAAAGTACAACAGTTTTAGCGTATTACTTCTCTTTGCATCAGACGCAAAGTCACGCAGCACATTGAAAGCCATTTTGTTTATTTACTTGAGCTTTTTAGGAAATTACATGAATGGCGCAGATATAGCAATGCAACATAACTCAAATTCCCTTTCTAGTAATAGGCGATCAAAAAGGGTGAGCCGTTAAGTCTCACCCTAAATCACCTACAAATGCAGTCTCAACAGCCAGGCACATCATCATGTTAAAAAGTACTTAACCTTCCACAACCTTCATCAATAGTTGACCATCGTACAACGCTTGCTTAATCAACGCGGCACCAGGCATTGTGGCTTGCTTATAGAAACGAGACTCCACCAGCTCAAGATCTTGGTGATAAACAGGTAAACTCTGCTCTTCGATACAGCGACGAACCGCAGGATAAAGCACATCTTTTGCTTGGTTAATCACACCACCGATCAAGATTTTCTCAGGGTTAAATAAGTTGATCACAATAGCAATTGCAGAGCCTAAGTAGCGTCCAAGTTTTTCAATCACATCGACGGCCAAAGGATCACCGTTTGCAGCGGCTTCACAAATGCTCTCAATACTCATTTCTTCTTGTTTAGCAAGAATAGAGTCTTCGCCATCAGCGATTCGTCTTACGACTTCTTCACGAATTGCTTGAGAACTGGCAACGGTTTCCAAACAGCCAATATTGCCGCAATGACAACGTTTTCCATTTGGGTCAATTTGAATATGCCCGAGTTCACCAATGTTACCGTGACGGCCTTGCAAAACGCGCCCATCCAGAATGATGCCCGCACCTAAACCGTGGTGGATAGAGATAAGAACGGAGTTGTCATTATCTTGAGAATGACCAAAAAGCTTTTCTGCTAATGCCCAAGCTCGCGTGTCATTGGCAATGAAAACTGGCAAGCCCGTTGCTTTGTATATCTCTGGTCCAAGAGCAAGATTTTCGACATTGTAATGAGGCATCTGCAAAACGACACCTTGCTCTGAGTTCACGAGACCAGGCAGCGTAAGGGCAATACTGGTAACACGATCAAGTTGATCCGCGTAAGTCTGAAAGAATTCATCAATTTCGTAAAGCAGGCGCTCAAGCACATCGTCTTGATCAAGCTCGTGTATCTCGATTTTAGTATCGATCAGTACATCACCGCCTAACTCATGCAAAGCAATGGTTAAATAACCCCGCCCCAAACGCATTGACAAAAATTGCCAGCCTTCATTATTGACCTGCAAACCGACAGCAGGTCGACCACGACTCGTCGCTTCTTGTACTGTCGTTTCATGAATCAAGTGCGCTTCAATTAATTCTCGAGTGATTTTGGTGATACTAGCAGGAGCAAGCTCACTCTGCTTGGACAAATCAATTCGAGAAATAGGACCTTTTAGGTCAATTAGTTTATATACACGACCAGCATTGACCTGTTTGATATGATCAATATGGCCCGGTTGAGCCATGTACATCTTGCACTCCGAAATTCTATAACGGGACAATTTTTTTACTTTGCGAACTAATTGTGAAGTGAATTAATAAATCCCCGTGACAAGCATCACGTATAAACCTGTTTGTTTGTGTATTCAATCAAATAACGAAGAATCTACTCCTGTTAAATTGTTTGAAAAATAACTTATTTTTATTCACTAAATTATGAAGTAATGCCTTTAAAGCAGCGTATTTTTATCAATAAGGCCATTGCCTGTCGAATATCTGTCTGTTTTACCGGGGTTACTCTTAATGTAAACATTCTGTGCATATACTTATATTCAAGTAGCTTTAAGGTGTGGGCTCAGCAACGAGGCTAACCTTGAGAGCGACTGCGTAAAGTAAGGATAGAGTTCAAGTTACCTTTACACACACATTCATCGGAGAATCTATGACTTCCAAATTAAGACGAACAAAAATTGTCACTACGCTGGGTCCTTCAACGGATAAGGACAATATACTTGAGGAGATCATCAAAGCCGGTGCAAACGTTGTCCGTATGAATTTTTCACATGGAACCAGTGAAGACCACATTCAACGTGCGAATAAAGTCCGTACCATTGCAGCAAGACTTGGGCGTCAGGTTGCAATTCTTGGTGACTTACAAGGCCCTAAAATCCGTGTATCAACGTTTAAAGACGGCCAAGTCATTTTGAATGTGGGCGATAAATTCACATTAGATAGTGATTTACCAAAAGGTGAAGGCAATCAAGAATCTGTAGGGTTAGATTATAAAGAACTGCCGCAAGATGTTTCACCAAATGACATTTTATTACTCGATGATGGACGCGTTCAGCTGCAAGTTACTAAAGTAGAGAGTAATAAAGTTCATACCCGTGTGATTGTCGGTGGTCCACTGTCCAACAATAAAGGGATCAACAAAAAAGGCGGCGGATTGTCAGCGGATGCGCTCACAGAGAAAGATAAAGCCGACATTCTTACCGCCGCAGCAATTCAAGTAGACTACCTTGCTATTTCATTCCCGCGTAACGGCGAAGACATGCATTACGCTCGACGCTTAGCTAGAGATGCTGGCCTTGAAGCCATGTTAGTGGCTAAAGTCGAACGAGCAGAAACCGTCGCGACCAATGAGTCTATTGACGACATTATTCTCGCATCCGATGTAGTGATGGTTGCACGTGGTGACCTTGGTGTAGAAATCGGTGACCCTGAGCTCATAGGTGTCCAGAAAAAACTGATTCGCCGCGCACGCAGTTTAAACCGTATCGTGATTACTGCGACACAAATGATGGAGTCCATGATTACTAGCCCAATGCCAACGCGTGCTGAAGTGATGGATGTGGCCAATGCGGTTCTAGACGGCACTGACGCGGTGATGCTGTCTGGAGAGACTGCTGCAGGTAAATATCCTGTAGAAACGGTCAAATCCATGGCCGAAGTATGTGTGGGGGCAGAAAAAATGTCGGAGGCAAGTCTATCTACTTATCGCTTAGATAGAACCTTCGAAACCGCTGAAGAAACCATCGCAATGGCAACCATGTACTCTGCGAATCACATGGAAGGAATTAAAGCGATGATCTCATTAACTGAGTCCGGCAGGACTGCGTTGATGATGTCTCGCTTAAGCTCTGGCTTGCCAATATTTGCCTTATCACGGAATGAATCGACACTAAATCGAGCAGCATTATACCGAGGCGTGACACCTGTATATTTCGAGTCAAAAAGTGATGCGGGTTTACCAACGGCTCAAGCAGCTATTACTAGCCTTAAAGAGCAAGGGTTCTTGCACAAAGGTGATTTAGTCATTATTACTCAAGGCGATGTAATGGATGTTGTTGGCTCAACCAACTGCATGCGCATTCTACAAGCGTAGTCGTTATACCTAACCGGAGTTAACCACAAGAACCCGCAAATAAGGCTCCGAAAATGGAGCCTTATTTATATGCTTTGTATATTGCGCACATCGTGAACGTAAGAAGGTTTATGCACTCTCTCTACCATCAATTTCAACATCCAGCTGGTCATAGAGTTGAACTAGGTTAAACCCAGCTTGAAGCCCAAGTTGATAGTCATGCTCTAGTGACTCTTGGTCACTTAACAAAGAAGAAGAACGAAGTCCCTCTTTAGGCGCAACTTGTAAAATAAAAGTGTCGTCAGGTGGAGCAGATATAAAGGCCTGAGTGAGCTCAAATGTTTGATAATGAATCATCAGCATGTCGGCTAAACCTGAATCAAAATTCTCACCAATCAGATGACTTAAACGATACAAGTTATCGGCACCGAACAACCAACGACCTCCATTTAACAGCATTTTCCCTGCAAGCTTCGATTGATGTGCTGCATTAATTTTTTGTTGGAAGAACGACGCCCAATCCAGCTTCCACTGATTCACTTTTTGCTGCCATGATTGCTGTACTGAGTTGATAGACTCTCGATACCATTCAACAGGCACATCCCCCACTTCACTTTGGGCTCTCGCTTCAATCTCTGAAAACGGCTCTGTGCGAATGACAATAATGTTGCGAGCATTCTGACGCCACGCTTCTTGAACAGGGATAGAGGCAGACACGCCGCCATCAACAAACTTATTGCCATTTACGTCGACAGGTCCGTGGTACAACTTGGGAATCGCACATGTCGCTAGCATAGTGTTAAACCACGAGTCATCCAAGATTGGTAGATATTGATCTGATAGCGTCTCTATATTCGTTACCGCAGCAAACGCTCCTCGTTTTCCCAATGCACTACGACCTAAATCAAGGTCAAGCTTGTATGGGAAATCTTGAATCCGTTCTAATGCCCACTCTAAACCTAAGTACTGCTGCTTTCGGATATAGCGAAACAGATTAAAAAATTCAGGAGACGTTGTCAGCTCGGTAATAAAAGCTTTGCCCATGCCATGTTGACGACACAAGTAAGAACATAAGTTAAGTGCTCCGGCAGAGGTGCCATAGAACTCATCGAAAGGATCGAAGTTGGAAAGTAAAAAGGCGTCTAAAACGCCAGCGGTAAAAATCCCTCTCTGCCCTCCACCTTGCGTGACTAAAGCAGTTTTACCATGCCTAAAGTGCTCATAAACTTTTACATCAAGCTCTGCATGGCTTTCTGTGATTATACCGCTGTTACGTATCATAGGCTCACGCCATTTTGTTAAATCGTTTGGTAAAAGTGGTTATCTTAAGCTGTTGTAATAGCAATGATGCCAAATGACAAAAGCACTGCAAAAACAGTCACCACAATGATTAATGCGGATTTTAGATCGTGTTCCATAAACACCTCCTTAATATGTAACAAATTAATAACACCGGTGTGAAATATGTTCAAGATTTGCTTAATTTAGTCGCGCAATTTTGACTAACCCATCACAATTAGCTTAGTCATAATAAGGAGATAGGGCATGAACCAAAAACTCAGCTGGCTAGTAGGAATCATGATGATGAGTACTGCTATCAATGCACAAGCGAATATCATCGTTACGCCATACATAGGCTATACAGGAGGCGGCCAAGTAGAGGATGAAAGTGGTAATAAATACGATCTCGACCCCGCAGTGAATTACGCTCTTTCAGTCGAGACTCCCTTAGAAAAAGGAAGGATCGGATTGTTTTACTCCAATCAGTCGACGGAACTTGAAAAGCTGTCCAACTCGGCAGATATCCATTATCTGCACTTCCAAAGCAGCATGTACTATCCTGTCGCAGAAAATTGGCAAACCTATATCGGTGTAGGTTTGGGCGCTTCTTATGCCGATGTGGATTGGGTAGACAAAAAATACGGATTTTCGGCTAGCGCTTTTGCAGGGCTGGAATATGAATTTTCAAAGAACTTTGCGTTAACAGCCCAACTGAGATGGTTAGGAACGGTCGTTGATAACGATACATCTGGCGCCTGTACTCTACCTAATGACGGCTCAAACTGTATCATTAAGTTCGATACTGATTGGATGAACCAATTCCAATCAAATGTTGGTTTTAGTTTCCGCTTCTAATTTTTATGCATGTTCCTCTGTAGGGCTCGTCACAAAGAACGCTGAACGAGTCCTGCACAGAGCCGATAAAGGACATCGTCTAAACACCATTGTTTGGCAAAGTAACGAAGCATCATCTAGATAGGTGCACAAAAGATAGCCGTACGCCCTAATTCATCAAAATAGTCTTAAACACCAAAGCAATTACTAGATCCCAGTTATTTATTCCAGACAAACAACCAACCAACCACACAAAACCACAATCAAACTCAAATTTAACAAGATTAAAACCAGACAACGCATCTGAATTAACATTTAGATTCTATTGCGCTAAGTATTATTAGAAGTTAGTCTGATCAGTGAAAACAGATAAATATTTCAGTTTTATCAAACACACATCAATTTTTTAAGATTAATAATCTACTTTCTCTTACAGTAGCCAGAATATAGCTCTATAAAATTATAAGAAGTTAGAATTAAGGATAGAAAAGCTGATGGATAACAGCGGCCCTTTCTTCCAACTGTTTGCGCAATTATTACTGTGTTACGTAGAGAGCTTCATTCCTCAGGGAGTCTTATAGGAGTCAAATATGAAGCGAGAACAATGGGGATCCCGGGCGGGATTCATCTTAGCAGCAGTTGGGTCTGCTATCGGTTTGGGAAACATTTGGCGTTTCCCATACATGGCCTATGAAAACGGTGGCGGCGCATTTTTTATTCCTTACATTTTTGCCATGATCACTGCCGGTATTCCATTTATGATCCTTGAGTTCAGTATGGGACAAAAATACCGAGGCTCGGCACCAAAAACACTTGCGAAAATTCATTCTAAATTTGAATGGCTTGGCTGGTTCCAAGTTGGTGTGGCTGCAGTTATTGCCGTTTACTATGTGGCTGTTATCGGTTGGTCGATTTCTTACTTTGGGTTGTCGTTCACTCAAGGTTGGGGAACCGATACCAACGCATTTTTCTTTAGTGAATACCTAAAGCTAGGTGACAACTCACCAACAGACTTAGGCAGTATTCAATGGAAGATTGCTTTATCCATGGTAATTGCTTGGGCAATTACTTACACCGCCATTGCCAAAGGCGTGAAATCAGGAATTGAACGAGCATCTAAAATTATGATGCCAATCCTATTCTTGATGGTGATTTTCTTAATCGGACGTATGATTTTCTTGCCAGGAGCTCTAGATGGCGTGAACTACATGTTCGAACCCGATTTCAGCAAAATTTGGGATGTGAAAGTATGGGCAGCGGCATATGGTCAGATCTTTTTTACGCTAAGTATCGGCTTCGCCATCATGCTAGCTTACTCTAGCTACCTACCAGAAAAGTCAGACATAACGAATAACGCGTTTATGACCGTGTTGATCAACTGTGGCTTCTCGATCCTAGCCGGCATCATGATCTTCTCAGTATTGGGTTACATGGCTCAAGAGCAAGGTAAGCCGTTAACAGAGGTGGTATCTGCAGGCGTTGGCTTGGCTTTTGTTACTTTACCTGCGGCAATTAACCTACTACCTGCCCCATATATTCTTGGTCCACTGTTCTTCTTTGCACTGGTGGTTGCTGGTCTAAGTTCGCATATTTCAATTATGGAAGCCGTAACTTCAGCCATTATCGACAAGCTGAAGTGGAGCCGTAAAAAAGCTGCAAATGTTGTGATTGGTATTGGCTTCGTTGTCTCTATGGCGTTTGCTACCAATGGCGGTCTGCTGCTACTCGATCTAGTAGACCACTTTGCAAACAACGTTGGCATCATGGTTGGTGGTCTGGTTGAGATTGTCTTGATGGCGTGGCTATTGAAGCGCGTGCCAGAAGTACGTAATTACGTTAACGAGCGCTCTGATTTCTCTGTTGGTCAATGGTTCGAGATCTGCTTACGCTTCGTTACACCAATCATGCTCGCCATTATCTTAGCGACCAAGCTATACGCCCTAATTACTGAAGGCTACGGTGGCTATGATCTAACTTTAGGCTGGGCACTTATCGCCGCACTCTTTATCTTTGGTCTAGTGATCAACGCAGTGAACCGCAAGGAGACAGCAAAATGACAATCAGCGCAATTATTATGATGGTTATTGGTTTAGGTATCACTTGGGGCGGCGCTGCCGTTTGCATCAAGCGAGCCATGGATAAACAATAGAACGTTAAGTTCCATATAAAAAAACGCCGGTAGTTACCGGCGTTTTTTGTACATACATTAGTTCAATTCTAGAAACTGTACTTGATGCCAACGGCGCCGCCAAGTTGCAAGTCAGCACCTTTGTAAAGATCTAGCTCTGGGTGTATTTGACCATAAAGGTCCCAGCCGCGTGATAAATCCCAGTTCACACCAAGTGGTACTCTCACACCAAACTCGTCATCCCATTCATACCAGCCACCAACGCCGACATACCAAGTCACAGGCATGTTTTGATCGAATGTTCCACGCTTAGCGATGTAATCAAACGCCATACCATCGTTTCCGATAATGCCACGATATTTGTTATCTAACTCTACAACAACACTTAATTGTTGATCGACAGCCATACCAACTGATAGATCCGTTGGTTCGCTTGCCGCCATTGCCGTACTAGAAACTAGTCCCAAAACTAAAATGAATTTGTTCTTCATACACGTTATCAATTATTCAAAAAAACATTATTCGCTATTCAAACATAATGGCATATCAATATGTCAACGATGGGTAAGCTCGATGTATGAAAAAGCTGACAAAAGTAAAGATGAGTTTAGGATCACACTAAAAAGGAACTGTCAGTTAATAAAATAGGAACTAAAAAAGGAGGCCGAAGCCTCCTTTTATGCATTACTATGAATGACTGCGATTAACCGTGGTTACGAATCCACTCATCCATTTCAGTTTTTAGGTTATCAGACTTAGTACCGAAGATAGCCTGTACACCACCAGCTACAACTACAACACCAGCAGCGCCTAGTTGTTTTAGCTTGTCTTGGTCAACAGCTGCTGTATCTGCAACTGCTACACGTAGACGTGTGATACATGCATCTAGACCAGTAATGTTAGCTTTACCGCCAAACGCTGCAACCAGTTCACCGCCCATATCAGAGCCAGAAGTTACAGCTGCACTTTCCGTTTCATCTTCACGGCCAGGTGTTTTTAGGTCAAGCGCTGTGATTACACCACGGAACACTACGTAGTAAATTACTGCGTAAACTAGACCAACGGCAATCATTAGCACCATCTTCTGAGCGTTACCAGATAGAACTAGGAAGTCGATCAGACCGTGAGAGAAAGAAGTACCGTGTACAAAGCCTAGAGTGTTCGAAACGATGTATGCAGAACCAGCTAGTAGAGCGTGGATACCGTATAGTAGTGGAGCAACGAATAGGAATGAGAATTCGATTGGCTCAGTAATACCAGTTAGGAATGAAGTCAGTGCAGCTGACGCCATGATACCCATTACTTTTGCACGGTTTTCTGGTTTAGCACAATGAGCAATTGCGATTGCTGCAGCTGGTAGACCGAACATCTTGAACATGTAACCACCCGCTAGCTGACCGAAGCCATTACCAGCAGCACGAGATGCTTCATCAGCAACTAGGTAACAAGTTAGTACACCATTTTGAGCTTCACCGGCAGCGTTAACACAAGAACCTGCTTCGAAGAAGAACGGTACGTTCCATACGTGGTGTAGACCGAATGGGATTAGAGAACGCTCAACAACACCGTAGATACCGAATGCTAGCTGTGGGTTTTGGTGTGCAGCCCAATCAGAGAATGCAGAAATTGCACCGCCAATTGGTGGCCAGATAACAGAAAGGATAACACCTAGGATGATCGCAGCAAAACCAGTGATGATTGGCACTGCGCGCTTACCAGCGAAGAAGCCAAGGTACTCTGGAAGTTGGATTTTGAAGAAACGGTTGAATGCCCAAGCAGCCACACCACCGACAAGGATACCACCTAGTACACCTGTATCGATTTTCTCAACACCCATAACGCCCGCCATTACACCTAGCGTTGCCGTCATGATGCCGTAACCAACGATAGCTGCAAGACCTGCAACACCGTCGTTGTTAGTGAAGCCTAGAGCTACACCTACTGCAAATAGAAGTGCCATTTGGCCGAATACTGAACCACCAGCTTGTTCCATAAGATTAGAAACGATCTCTGGAATAAAGCTTAGATGGGCAGCACCCACACCTAATAAAATACCTGCAACTGGTAAAACTGATACTGGAAGCATCAGAGCCTTACCAACTTTTTGCAGGTTAGCAAAAAGGTTCTTAAACATGTTTATGCTCCTGATAAATTTATAAGTATTATTTGGGCACTAACGGCACACCCCCGTAGCCTAAAGGTTAGCACCCAATGAAAATGTAACCACAACTGCATTATATTTTCCGGCTCTAAATATATATTGATGACCCTCAAACTTTCCACACAGTTACGAAATTTAGTTTCAAAACAAGTCTTGGATCACACCCAAAAACAGCCGATGAAAAGGTTTGCATTGCACTTATGTTACTGTTTTACAAGGAATTAATTATTTATATAATTAATTTTAAGGCGTAAATAAAATACGCCTCAATGTTATTTTTAGTAACAAAATTACATTTGTGATTTTTGAATGTTATTAAATCAACATTTTTAGTAAACATTAAACTCGTGAGCGTATCTGTTGTTTTTATCAACAAAAAAGGAGCCTAAGCTCCTTTTTTATGCTCTTATTATTTTTTCATCGCAAAAAAAGATTTCGGAAGTTTTCGGTGGTTTTTTGTGCCACTTCAGAAAGAGAGCACGATTTGAGTTGCGCAATATAAGAAGCGACTTCGACAACGTAAGCGGGTTGATTCTCTTTGCCACGATGAGGGACAGGAGCCAAGTAAGGAGAATCTGTCTCAATAAGAAGCTTCTCTAAAGGTAGAGTCTTCACCACTTCTTTTAACTCTGTAGCTTGACGGAAAGTAACAATCCCCGAGATAGAAATATAAAACCCCAGCTCCAGTGCAGCTTCAGCAAATGGAAGATCTTCTGTAAAACAGTGGATAACACCACCACATTTCTCTGCCCCACCCTTACGCAAAATATCAAGAGTATCCGCACGTGCGTTTCTGGTATGGATAATTAAAGGTTTGTTGAGCTCCACTGCAAGATCAACGTGTTGCTCAAAGCGCTCTTTCTGTAACGCGGCCGTTTCGGGCTTGTAATGATAATCTAAACCCGTTTCGCCAATAGCGACGACTTTTGCATTCGACGCATGGTGGCGCAATACGTCCATCGAAAAGTCGCTTTCAACATCAAGTGGATGCACACCGCACGAAGCATAAACATTGTCATAAGGCTCGATCATTTCCATCATTTTCGGGAAAGAATCCAGCGTTACTCCAACAGAAAGTAGCTCAGTTACGTTTGCTTGTTTAGCTTTGTTAATAACGTCTTCCACATTGATGTGGAGATCGTCGTAATTCAATTTGTCTAAATGACAATGAGAATCTACGAACATAATGCCTCTCGTGATTCAATTAACCAATTCATTGATAGTAGCTCAAGGTTCAGGCCAGGAAAGGCTTGCACCTGAGCTTTCAGGTTCATCAGCGCCTTCGCTGATGAGTACAAACCGTTATAGTTGTCCGGTTGAAACTTTGTCGCGCCCGGAAGCATTTGAGCTTCTGATACACCAAACTGCGCTTTCTGAGCATCTGTCAGTAAATACCATGCCCAGTCTAGTGATTGCTCTGAGTGTTTAGCGATTAAAGAAGCACACTCAGAAACGTCTGAAACAGGCGAAGACATTGCCTTAATAAAACTGCGTTCAAAAGCCAAGTAAGCTTCGAGCTCACCATTATTTAACGCATCCAATGTTTTTATTGGAGAGCCCATATTCAGTTTTAAGGCATAAGCAGGAACTTGCTTCGCCCCTTGTTCGTGCATCCATTGCATCGCTTGTTCCGCTGACGGAGGCGCAACAACCCAGTGTTGGCAACGGCTACGAATCGTTGGGAGCAGACGCTCCTGATTGTGGGTAACGAGCAAAAACAAGCACTTTGCCCCAGGCTCTTCTAGCGTCTTTAACAGCGCATTCGATGCCGACTCGTTCATAGAGTCCGCCGGTTCTATTACAAATAGGCGGTAACCATTAAGCTGAGATGATTCCTGAGCAAGACGGTTACAAGCGCGAATTTGGTCCACCGTTATCGCCTTTCCTTCTTTCTCTGGCTTGATCCAGTGTAAATCAGGGTGGTTTTGAGATTGATTTAGCTGGCAGCTATGACAAAAACCGCATGCTTCACTCGCGTAATTTTGGCAAAGAAGTGCTTGGCTAAAAAACTCGATAAGTTTTTCGATGCCCAAGCCCTGCTCGCTTTGTAATAAAAGCGCACCTGGTATTCTGTCCGACTCTAACCCTACTTTGAGGTTATCCCATATTGGCTGTAGCCATGGATAATCATTTAACATGAGTCACCTAAATTTACGTTTCACTTATTGACGAGCTAGCCACTCGTTTAGAGCGTCCCGAATATCACGCGACACGCCTTCAATCGTCTGTTCTGCGTTAATGATAACGATGGAAGGATCGGCATGAGCAATCTCCAAATAACGCTCACGTGTACGCTCGAAGAAACTAATATCCATCTTCTCTATACGATCTAACTCACCACGCCCACGTGCACGCTCAAGCCCAACACGAGGGTCAATATCCATATAGAGAGTGAGAGCAGGTTTAAAATCACCAAGCGTTGTATCTCGGAGATTTTTCATTAACGATGCGTCAATCTGACGGCCACCACCTTGATAAGCTTGCGACGACATATCGTGTCGGTCACCAACCACCCACTGACCGTTTTCCAAAGCTGGTTTGATCACGTTCTCAACCAACTGAACACGTGCAGCGTACAGAAGAAGCAACTCCGTCATGTCCTTAAGTTCTTCGCCTTCGTGCTCTTCTTTCACCAGAGCGCGCATTTTTTCTGCTAGCGGTGTTCCTCCTGGCTCACGGGTATTTACGATATCCTCAATACCGGCCGCTTTTAGCGTATCTAAAACGGTTTTAATCGCAGTGCTTTTACCCGCGCCTTCTAGGCCTTCAACGACAATAAAGTTTGCTTTCATCATTTGTTCTTTCTTAGTTCTCTTAAATAGGCACGAACAGCACGGTTGTGCTCAGCAAGGGATTTCGAAAATACATGTCCGCCCTTTCCACTTGCTACAAAATATAAATAGTTGCTGCTTTCTGGATTCAAAGCCGCTTCAATGGAAGCTTCACCAGCCATCGCAATCGGTGTTGGTGGCAAACCATTGATGGTATAAGTGTTATATGGTGTCGGCGTACGCAAATCTTTCTTACGAATATTGCCATCGTATGCATCACCCATACCATAAATAACTGTCGGATCAGTTTGTAACCGCATGCGTTTGTTCAATCGGTTGATAAACACAGAAGCGACGCGCTCACGCTCAGAATCAATAGCCGTCTCTTTCTCGATGATAGACGCGAGAATCAAGGCTTCGTATTTGTCCTGTAATGGCAGCTTTTCTTGACGAGCTTCCCAGCTAGCGTCCAGTATTTTATTGAGTTTTCGATGCGCTCGTTTTAATAACTGGCTTTCACTCGCACCCGCTGTGTAATGGTAGGTTTCTGCTAAAAACAACCCTTCTAGCTTTTCTCTCTCAATTCCGAGCTTCGCAGCCATTTCTTTTTCTGAAAGATCGGTTAAATCATGCTTTAAATAAGGAGCACTTTTTAGTTGATCTACCCATTCAGAAAAGCGGCTGCCTTCAACAAAAGTGATCGCAAACTGGTATTCTTTTCCAGTATTCAGATGCTCCAATGTTTGCGAAAGCGACATACCAGGCTCAAGTTGGTAAGTACCCGCTCGCACTTGCAACAATTCTGGATATAAGTGAGGAATTAAACGGATGTACTCCGATGTCTCAATCACCTCATCTTCAACTAAGGCGCGCATGACATGATGAAAGCTTGTACCACTTTCTACAGTAAACAGCTGAGGTTGTTCCAATAGAATAGGCTTTTCAACGTATTGTTTAGCCTGTGAAATTATATAAAAAACAGCTGCTGCGCCTATCACTGCGATCAGCACAACAAAAGCCAACAGTTTTTTAATCACGTAGTTAAATTCCCTTGCAGTCGTTGAGTCAATTTTCCTATCGGAAATATAGTCTTAGAGTTCGATGTCACTATGCTGCGAATAGGTGCGACACCTAATATTGAGTTACACATGAAAGCCTCATCAGCACTCAGAAAATCTGGAAGTATAAAACGCCCCTCGATGACTTCAATATGACTTACTTTAAGTAACTCAAGCACCTTACGACGCATTACGCCCGTAACGCCTGATAAGGTCAGCTCCGGCGTAAATACTTTATTACCTTTAACCCAAAAAAGGTTGGCCATTGTAGTTTCAATGACATGGTTTTGCACATTTAACGTTATTGCATCTGCAAACTCTGTATTGTCGATTTCAGCCTTGGCGAGAATCTGCTCTAAACGGTTGTTGTGCTTATGTCCCGCAAGTAAAGGTTGAATCCCTAGACGAGTATTACAAACGCCCAAGTCCACACCTTGTTCTTGCCAAGATGAATAATGAGAAGGAAACGCAAAATTGGAAATCGTCACGATAGGGCCTTTAATCCCATTAGGGCTATACCCTCGCCCGCCAATACCGCGGCTAACGTGAATCTTCACCCCCGCTCGTGCGTCAGATAAAACCGCTTTGCTTGCCCAATCATGCACAACTTTCCAGTCAGGTGAAGAGATCTTCAAAGCGTCAAGGCAAGCACTCATGCGCTCAGTATGTTCTTGCCAGTAAACCAACTCTCCATTTTGGGTCAGGATGGTGGTAAAGCCTCCATCACCGTATTGGAATGAGCGATCACCTAGCTCTACATGCGTTTGCGGAACTCCATTTACCCAAAACATTCACGTACCTTCAAATTAGCAGACAACAAATAAAACAAAACGGCTCAATGCTAAGCATCGAGCCGTTAGAATACAAGTTTCGCTTATCTAAATAAGGTTAGATAGTGTTACTCAGCGAACTTCTTGAAGATCAAAGAACCGTTTGTACCACCAAAGCCAAACGAGTTACAGATAGCGTACTCCATACCTTCAACTTTGCGCGCTGTATGCGGCACAAGGTCGATGTCTAGGCCTTCTTCTGGTTCATCAAGGTTAATGGTTGGCGGAACAATTTGGTCAACCAAAGACATAACCGTGATAATTGCTTCAACAGAGCCAGCAGCACCTAATAGGTGACCCGTCATCGACTTAGTTGAAGACACGAGAACTTGCTTCGCACCTTCTTCACCAAGAGCACGTTTCACGCCCTTGATTTCTGCAACATCACCAGCAGGAGTAGAAGTACCGTGAGCATTCACATAACCTACTTGAGTACCTGTGATGTTAGCGTCACGCATCGCCGCTTCCATCGCAAGTGCACCACCAGAGCCATCTTCGCTTGGAGATGTCATGTGGTAAGCATCACCAGACATACCAAAACCAACCAGTTCTGCGTAAATCTTCGCGCCACGTGCTTTTGCGTGTTCGTACTCTTCAAGCACCATCATGCCAGCACCATCACCTAGAACAAAACCATCACGGCCTTTATCCCATGGGCGAGATGCTTTTTGAGGCTCTTCATTACGAGTAGATAGCGCTTTAGCTGCACCGAAGCCAGCCATGCCAAGAGGCGTAGAAGCTTTTTCTGCACCACCAGCAACCATCGCATCTGCATCGCCGTAGGCAATCATACGTGCTGCATGGCCAATATTATGCAGGCCAGTAGTACATGCGGTAGAAATCGCGATATTTGGACCACGAAGACCACGCATGATAGATAGGTTACCTGCAACCATGTTTACAATGGTCGAAGGAACAAAAAATGGGCTAACTTTGCGAGGGCCTTTGTCTACTAATGCAGTATGGCCAGTTTCGATAAGGTCAAGACCGCCAATGCCTGAGCCGATAGCAACACCAACTCGAGCCGCATTTTCTTCGGTAATTTGTAAGCCAGAGTTATCAAGAGCTTGAATACCCGCTGCAATGCCGTACTGGATGAAAAGGTCCATCTTACGAGCATCTTTTTTAGACATGTACTCTGTGCAATCGAAATCTTTAACAAGACCTGCAAAACGAGTTGAGAAGTTCGTAGTATCAAAGTGCTCGATATTTACGATACCACTTTGACCTTCTAGCAGGGCTTTCCAAGATGATTCTACTGTGTTGCCTACCGGTGACAACATACCCATGCCAGTGACAACTACACGACGCTTGGACACGATATAATTCTCCGGGAATTGAATATTTCTATGAGAGGATAGAAGAAGTTAGAAAGAACACAGGCGGTCTAGGAGACCGCCTGGGAGAGCTAATTACTGAGCGCTGTTTACGTAGTCGATTGCAGCTTGAACAGTAGTGATCTTCTCAGCTTCTTCGTCAGGAATCTCAGTGTCGAATTCCTCTTCTAGAGCCATAACTAATTCTACAGTGTCTAGAGAATCAGCACCTAGATCGTCAACGAAAGAAGCTTCGTTTTTAACTTCTGCTTCGTCTACACCTAGCTGTTCAACAATGATTTTCTTTACGCGTTCTTCGATGTTGCTCATTTTTCTTTTCCTTTACAGATTTCGCCTAATGCGATGATTCCGTAGTTTATTCGAACTATTGAAAGTTGCAAGGGGGTCCTTGCTGGTCAAACCACAAAATTAGCGAATTTAACCGAATTTCAATACATTTTTGACTTAAATCATGCACAAATCTTGCGCATAAGCATGACAAGTTCATGACAGTTAACTGCAACTATAGGCTATTTTTCACAATGTAAAATAGCTTATTTTGCATAAACTGTCGCATTAAACCATGTACATACCACCATTTACATGCAAAGTTTCACCAGTAATGTACGCTGCTTCAGGAGAAGCAAGGAAAACTACTGCTGATGCAATTTCACGTGGGTCACCTAAACGACCTGCTGGCACGTTCGACAAAGTTGCCGCACGTTGGTCATCATTTAGTGCCTTAGTCATGTCAGTTTCGATGAAACCAGGAGCAACAGTATTCACTGTTACACCACGAGACGCAACTTCACGAGCCATTGATTTAGTAAAACCAATCACGCCCGCTTTCGCTGCTGCGTAGTTAGTTTGACCTGCGTTACCCATGGTACCAACAACAGAGCCTACGTTGATGATACGACCCGCACGTTTTTTCATCATGCCGCGTAAAACCGCTTTAGACATGCGGTAGATTGGCGTTAGGTTGGTATCGATGATGTCGTTCCACTCATCATCTTTCATGCGCATCAATAGGTTGTCACGAGTAATACCAGCGTTATTCACCAGAATATCGATCACACCAAATTCTTCGTTGATCGTTTTTAATGTCGCTTCGATAGACTCGACATCAGTCACGTTAAGCGCTAAGCCTTTACCGTTATCACCAAGATACTCGCTGATAGCAGCCGCACCACTTTCAGAAGTAGCAGTACCGATAACCGTAGCACCTCGCTCGACAAGAAGTTCCGCGATCGCGCGGCCAATACCACGGCTTGCGCCGGTAACTAGCGCGATCTTACCTTCTAGATTCATCATGTTGTGTTTCCTTTTCTTATCGCAAATTTATCGCTTGATGGATTACTTCGCAGCGTCTAGCGATGCGATATCATTCACTGCGGCTGCAGTTAGCGTTTTCACGATACGTTTTGTTAGACCTGTTAAAACTTTACCAGGACCAAGCTCAAGAAGATTTTCTACGCCTTGTTCGTGCATCAGTTCAACTGTCTCAGTCCAACGAACTGGGCTATGTAGCTGACGAACAAGCGCATCTTTGATTTTTGCAGGATCTGTCTCAGCAACCACATCAACGTTGTTGATAACTGGCAGCTGTGGTGAGTTAAATTCGATAGACTCGAGAGCTACAGCAAGTTTTTCCGCTGCTGGCTTCATAAGTGCACAGTGTGAAGGTACTGAAACAGGAAGAGGAAGCGCACGCTTCGCACCAGCTTCTTTACATAGCGCACCAGCTCGCTCTACTGCGTCTTTGCTACCAGCGATAACGACTTGACCAGGCGAGTTAAAGTTTACTGGAGAGACCACTTCGCCTTGCGCTGCGTCTTCACACGCTTTTGCAATCGCATCATCAGCCAAACCGATAATCGCGTACATTGCGCCAGTACCAGCTGGTACTGCTTCTTGCATAAGTTGACCACGTAATTCAACCAGCTTGATGGCTTCTTTAAAGTCAATAACACCCGCACATACAAGTGCTGAGTACTCACCTAGGCTGTGACCGGCTAGGTTTGCTGGTTGCTCTAAGCCAAGTTCCTGCCATACACGCCAGATTGCAACAGATGAAGCTAGCAAAGCTGGTTGAGTACGGAAAGTCTCGTTTAAATCTTCTGCAGGTCCATTTTGAACAAGCGCCCATAGATCGTAACCTAGTGCGTCAGATGCTTCTGCAAATGTTTGTTTTACTACGTCATATTGTTCGCCTAGTTCTGCAAGCATACCTACAGCTTGAGAACCTTGACCTGGAAATACGATAGCAAACTTGCTCATGTTGTTTTCCTTTAAGCAAAGTAAAAAGAAATAAGATGCACCAAGTGCACCTTAAATTTTGAATTCTTGTGAAACTTAGAACTTCACAAGGGCCGAGCCCCAAGTGAATCCGCCGCCAAACGCTTCAAGAAGCAGAGTTTGACCGCGTTTAATACGACCATCACGTACCGCTTCATCTAGTGCTGTTGGCACCGTCGCAGCTGATGTGTTGCCGTGTTTATCAAGTGTAATCACGACTTGGTCTAGTGACATCGAAAGTTTCTTCGCTGTCGCTGAAATAATGCGGTAGTTCGCTTGGTGCGGCACTAGCCAGTCTAGTTCAGACTTATGCATGTTGTTGGCTTCAAGCGTATCTTTTACTAGTTTCGATAGCTGAGTGACAGCGACTTTGAATACTTCGTTCCCAGCCATATGAAGCCATTTATCCGCATCTTGCCCCCGCACAGGTACAGGTAGGCTTAGAAGCTCTCCGAATTGACCATCCGAGTATATGTGGGTAGAGATAATGCCAGGCTCTTGGCTAGCGCCTACGACAACGGCTCCGGCACCATCACCAAATAGGATAATGGTTGAACGGTCTGTCGGATCACACGTTTTAGACAAAGCATCTGAACCAATCACAAGTACGTTTTTGCACATACCAGATTTGATATGTTGGTCTGCAACAGATAATGCGTACACAAAACCAGAACAAGCAGCGGCTAAGTCAAAAGCTGGACAACCTTTAATGCCAAGCTTTGCCTGCACCTGACACGCAGATGAAGGGAAAGTATGGCTACTGCTCGTTGTGGCTACGATAATCAGGTCGATATCGTTTTTATCAATACCCGCCATATCGATAGCGTTTTCAGCTGCGTAGAATGCCATGTCTGCTACAGTCTCGTTTTCTGCAGCAATTCGACGCTCTTTAATACCCGTGCGAGCAACGATCCACTCATCACTTGTATCTACCATTTTCTCTAGATCTGCGTTTGTACGCACCTGAGATGGCAGGTAGCTGCCAGTACCTAAAATTTTGCTATACATGAAGACTAATAATGCCTCTCGAGTAAAACCGCTTCCAAACGATCGCTAATACGGCTTGGTACTTGTCGTTTGACCTCGTGTACTGCCTCGCCAAGTGCATTGACAATCGCAGATACATCCGCACTTCCATGGCTTTTTATGACAATGCCGCGCAATCCTAGCAAACTTGCGCCGTTATACTGGTCGGGGTTCAGTGTTTTTAGTTCATTAAACAGCCTAGAAAACAACTTTCTAGCTATCCAACCCTTTATCGTTGATGCCATTATGCTGGTTTTAATTTTTTCGATAAAAAGTTGAGCTGTTCCCTCACTGGCTTTTAAGCATACGTTGCCGACAAATCCATCACAAACAATGACGTCAGCAACATCATGCAAAATTTGATTACCTTCAATATAACCGACAAAGTTAATCGCATCGGTCTGAGAAAGCATTTCTGCGCAACGTTTGACTAAATCGTTACCTTTAATCTCTTCTGCGCCAATATTGAGTACAGCAACGCGAGGAGGACGACCCAAGTGTTCTTCAGCTAATGCACTGCCCATTACAGCAAATTGGAACAAGCTATCAGCATCGCACGATACATTCGCCCCCAGATCTAGCATCCAAGTGCGCTTTCCGGTAATCGTCGGTAAAGCGGAAACTAAAGCAGGACGTTCAATGCCAGGAAGTAACTTAAGAATGAAACGCGATAGTGCCATTAATGCACCGGTGTTGCCACCACTAACACAAGCATCCGCTTTCTGCTCAGAAACCAAATCGATAGCCATACGCATAGAACTATTTTGGCTATTACGCAACGCCAATGAAGGTTTTTCTGAGTTCGAGATAACTTTCTCGCTGTGAAGAATAGTCAAGCGGGAACTGGTCGAGGTACCGAGTTGAGATAATTGAGACGTGATCAGAGATTGATCACCAATAAGAATCACTTTTAGCTCTGGGAAATGAGACAGTGCCTGCACGGCGGCAGGCACTGTTACGCGTGGACCGAAATCCCCGCCCATTGCATCAAGTGCAACGGTAATACTTTGCAAAGGTTCAACCTTACTTGTTGATAACCTTTTGACCACGGTAGTAACCTTCAGCAGTTACGTTGTGGCGTAGGTGAGTTTCACCAGAAGTCGCGTCTACAGATAGAGCAGCTGTAGTTAGCGCATCGTGTGAACGACGCATACCGCGCTTAGAACGAGTTTTACGGTTTTTCTGTACGGCCATTGACCCTACTCCTATACTATTGGGTTAAAAACCTGAAGAAGAATCGGCTACCACACCTATTACTTTTTCAGACTTTTCAAAACGTCGAATGGATTCGGTTTTTCTTCCTCAATTTCTTCAGGAATCTCACCAAAAACCATGTTATTTGAATCAACGCTACAATCCGCTTCATCGTGCATCGCAATTTGAGGTAATGCTAAGATGAACTCGTCTTCAACAAGTTGTATGAGGTCTAATTCACCATATTCATTTAGATCTACCAAATCATAAATTTCTGGTGCTTCCTGTTCTGTTTTCTCACCGTAGTAAGGAGTAGAAAGGAATTCAACTTCGCACTCATGTGCGAATACCTCATTACAACGCTGACACTCTAAATCGACTTCGATGTTAGCTTTACCAGAGATAACAACGAGTCGCTGTTCATCCATCCCAAATGACAATGAGACTTCTGCGTCGCGTTTTACGCCTTCAGTTGTTTCCACTAAGCGCTTGAAAAGACTAGCTTGGATGATGCCATCGTAATCCAATCGTTTCTGTGCAGCTTTAGCTGGGTCAACCGTTCGCGGTATTTTTACCTTTTGCATAGGGCGCGAATAATATCTTCCAAATCAAAATTAGTCAAAGAAAAAGGCAAAAAAGTTGTACTTTTTTGCGCTTAACATACAGAGCATTAGCCAGAATCATTTTTGATCGATTATCCTATTGGAAATGCTCCCACGAATTGTAATTCAAAATGAAAAATTACCAACTGGTTTTAGCCTCAACTTCCCCTTTTCGTAAACAACTGCTTGAAAAGCTCTCACTACCATTCGTTTGTTTATCACCTGATTGCGATGAAACACCTTTTGACCAAGAAACGCCAACTGAACTTGTGCAGAGACTGGCCCAAGAGAAAGCAATATCTTGCCAGACGGATAAAGCAAGTTTAGTTATCGGCAGTGACCAAGTTTGTGTCATTAATGGTGAAATCGTTGGCAAGCCTTTAAATAGAGATAACGCGATAAATCAACTTTTGGCTCAAAGTGGAAAAGTCATCACTTTCTATACTGGTCTTGCGGTACATAACACCGTGACAAACCATACAGAAGTCGGCTTTGATTCTTTCGAGGTGCACTTTAGAGATTTAACGCTTGAACAAATCGAACGCTACGTCGACAGGGAAGAACCTTTTTACTGCGCAGGCAGCTTTAAAAGCGAAGGCATGGGAATTTGCTTGTTTACGAAATTAGTCGGTAAAGACCCGAACACACTTGTCGGACTACCATTGATTGATTTGATTGATATGTTGAATGTTCAAGGACTCGATGTCCTTTAACCCAAATACGATAAAAGGGAGCCACGGGCTCCCTTTTGCATCCGCGAGGAAAACATGGTTACGCGTTTCTTAAACCCGCCAACACTTTTTCTAGTTTCGGTTCCATCGGTGCGTTGATTTCCATCCACTCATCATTTGATGGGTGTTGGAACTTGATGTTTGCCGCGTGTAGGAACAAACGATCTAAACCAACTTGACCTGTGTAAGCATCAAAGCGACGATCACCGTAGCGATCATCCCAAGCGATTGGGTGACCGGTGTATTGCGTATGAACTCGTATTTGGTGAGTTCGACCAGTAATCGGACTCGCCTGAATCAATGTAGCTTGTTCGAACTTTTCCAAAATCTTAAAACGCGTTTCTGACGGCTTACCATTAGGGTTAACACGAACAATACTGTTCACTTCGTTTTTGAGCAGTGGCGCGTTCACAACCTTACAACTGCTTTTCCATTGCCCCATGACAAGAGCTAAGTAAAACTTCTTTACTGTCTTTTCACGAAACTGGGCTTGCAAGTGACGAAGTGCAGAACGCTTTTTAGCAACCAGCAAAATCCCTGAAGTATCACGGTCAATACGATGCACAAGTTCAAGAAAGCGAGCTTGAGGACGCAGAGCCCTAAGCGCTTCAATCGCACCAAACTTTAAACCACTGCCACCATGCACAGCGGTGCCAGATGGTTTGTTTAGAATCAACATATGGTCATCTTCGAAGATAATCATATTTTCCAACTCAGCGACTTTGTTAAGTTTCGTACTTGGTGCGACATCGTCATCTTTTTTCTCGACGGTCACCGGTGGAATACGAACGAGATCGCCTGCTTTTAACTTGTACTCTGCTTTTATACGCTTTTTATTTACGCGCACTTCGCCCTTACGCACAATTCGGTAAATCATGCTTTTAGGAATGTCTTTTAATTGGTTGCGCAAAAAATTATCAATGCGCTGACCCGCCATATCTTCGTCGATGTCGACGAACTGGACTTTTGTTCTTATTTCGTTCATGGGCGGTATTGTAAACTCAATTTCGTGCGACTTCACATTATTCTTGTCGTAAAAGAAACACTCGGTGGCACATACTGGTCTAAATTTCGCCAAGCTTTTGTTTAAATTATTAAAACTCTCAATCAAGTTCTCAATTTGTTTTCTGTCTTGAACAGTTTGCACATCTCAATTGCTTATGAAACAGCCAGTTATAAAATAGAAATTTTGAGTTTAGCGGCAAATTTTCTATCGTTTGCGTGAAAGCAGATTGCTGATAGCCACGCGCACTGCTATAGTTCACAGCTGCTAAGGAAGGTTTGGTTACATTTTATTCATTACCAATCATTTATCCTCAAGCAATGTGAGTAGATCGTTGAAGGTCGAGTGCAGCATTGGCGTGAGACACATCGAATTCAACACTCTTGCCACCCTACTCCTCGCATATTCACGTTGAGTACCTACCGCCCAAATAGCGGGTCACAAGTCTACGTTTCCAACAGAAACCACAAGAGGCTTGTGATGACTGAAGTGCCCGAGAGCATCCCCTTCCAGCCGGGAGGCTGCAAAATACAAGCCATGGGATCAGGCACCGTGAAAGAGCGAAAAAACAGTGGCAAGTCGACAAGAAAGATATAAAAGAAAAGACAACGAGAATTTTCAATGAAAAGAATGTTAATTAACGCAACTCAAAAAGAAGAGTTGCGTGTCGCTCTGGTTGATGGCCAGCGACTTTTCGATCTTGATATCGAGAGTCCAGGTCATGAATCTAAAAAAGCGAATATCTACAAAGGACGTATCACACGTATCGAACCAAGCTTAGAAGCCGCATTTGTTGATTACGGCGCCGAGCGTCACGGTTTCCTCCCTCTCAAAGAAATTGCCCGCGAATATTTCCCTGAAGGTTACACCTACCAAGGTCGTCCAAGCATCAAAGAAGTGCTAACGGAAGGCCAAGAAGTTATCGTTCAAGTGGAAAAAGAAGAACGTGGAAGCAAGGGCGCAGCTCTTACTACTTTCATTTCTCTTGCTGGTAGTTACCTTGTTCTGATGCCTAACAACCCTCGTGCTGGCGGTATTTCTCGTCGAATCGAAGGTGACGAGCGTACTCAACTAAAAGCCGCATTAAGTACTTTGGAACTGCCTCAGGGCATGGGCCTAATCGTACGTACTGCTGGCGTTGGCAAGAGTGCTGAAGAGCTTGAGTGGGATTTGAATGTACTACTTAACCACTGGGGTGCAATCAAAGGTGCAGCGGACTCTAACCCTGCTCCATTCTTAATCCACCAAGAAAGTAACGTTATCGTTCGTGCAATCCGTGACTATTTGCGTCGTGATATTGGCGAAATCTTAATTGATAGCAACACCATCTACGAACGTGCAAAAGAGCACATTCAATTGGTGCGCCCTGATTTCCTTAACCGCGTTAAGAAATATGAAGGCGAAGTTCCACTATTCAGCCACTACCAAATCGAAAGCCAAATTGAATCGGCTTTCCAACGTGAAGTGCGTCTGCCATCTGGTGGTTCTATTGTTATTGACCCGACTGAAGCACTAACGTCTATCGATATCAACTCTGCTCGTGCAACCAAGGGCGGCGATATTGAAGAAACAGCTCTAAACACGAACCTAGAAGCAGCCGACGAAATTGCTCGCCAATTACGTCTACGTGACTTGGGTGGCTTAGTGGTTATCGACTTTATCGATATGACCCCAGTTCGTCACCAACGAGAAGTAGAAAACCGTCTACGTGAAGCCGTTCGTCTTGATCGCGCTCGTGTACAAATCGGTCGTATTTCTCGCTTTGGTTTGTTGGAGATGTCACGCCAGCGCTTGAGCCCTTCTCTTGCAGAAGCAAGCCATCACATCTGTCCTCGCTGTAGCGGAACTGGTGTCGTTCGCGACAACGAATCTCTAGCACTTTCTGTACTTCGTTTAATTGAAGAGGAAGCGCTAAAAGACAACACAGCACAAGTACTTGCAGTCGTACCTGTGCCAATCGCCTCTTACTTATTGAACGAAAAACGTCGTTCAGTAAACCATATCGAACGCATTCAAGAAGTGAAAATTACGGTTGTTCCTAACTCTGATATGGAAACACCGCACTTTGAAGTTATCCGTGTTCGTGAAGGCGAAGAGTTCGATCTGATTTCTTACTTACTTCCTAAGAAACTGGAAGCAATGAAAGAAGCAGAAGGTAAAGAGCCAGCGGAAGTTGACGTAAAACCAAAACGAATTGAAGAGCCAGTTCTTAAAGGCTTTGCTGCTCCGTCTCAAACCGCACCTGCACCAGCAGCTAAACCAGCTCCTGAGGCGAAGAAGAAAGAACAAAACGTTGAACAAGAAGAGAAACCTGGATTGTTCAGCCGTCTGTTTAAAGCACTTGGTAGCTTCCTATTCGGTGGTTCTGAAGAAACAAAAGAAGAACAGAAACCTCAGGAAGAGAAAAAACCAAATCGCGATAATCGACGTAACAAACGTGATCGCAACGATCGTCGTCGCAATAACAACCAGCGTGATAATCGTGATAACCGCGACAATCGCGATAACCGACGTCGTCGTAAGCCTCGTGATGAGCAGGCTAATGAGCAAAACGAAGCTCAACAACAAACAAATAAACCGCAAAACCGTAACCAAAAGCGTAAACCTAAAGCTCAACAGGCAGATAAAGCCCAAGAGCAGAAAGCAAACGCAAAAGTAGCGGAAAAAGGTCTGCAGCTAGCAGCGGAAGCTCGTACTGAAACAAAACCAGAAGAGAGCAAACCGAAGCAGCAAAATGCGAAAGCAGAAAAAGTGAAAGAGCGCCGCCAACGTCGCAAATTGAACAAGTCTGTACGCGTTAAGGACCAAGAAGCTATTGAGAAGAAAGCCGAAGAAACAGCGGTTAAGACTCAAGAAACGGTTGAAGCTAAAGTTGAAAAGCCAACAGAAGCAGCGGTAGAGGCACAGCAAGACAACAAGCAAGCAGAGTCTAAGCAATGTCGTAATCGTCGTTCGCCACGTCACCTGCGTGCAAGCGGCCAGCGTCGTCGCCGTGGCCGTGATCGCCGCCCTAACCCGTTCCGCCTACGTAAGGGAGGTGTCGCTTCTCCTGAAATGGCTATGGGTAAAGTAATGCCACGTTACATTCCGAAACCAGCACCTAAGAAGGAAGAGCGAGTTAAGGAAGAAGCTGTAGCAGCAGTACCTACAATCCAAGGTGGCTTTGCGTGTCCAGAAATGGCAATGGGTAAAGTGATTATTCGTCGCGAGCAACCTGTCGTAACAGATGCGCCAGTTGTTGAACACAAGGTTCAAGAAACCGTTGAAGCGAAAGTGGAAGCTCCAGTAGTAGAAGCACCTGTTGTTGAAACAGTAATCGCAGAAAAAGCTGAATCGGCAGTAGTAGAAACAGCATCGGTAGAGCCTATCGTTGAAACTCCTGTAACTGAACATGCTGAACCGGTTGATGCCATTGTAGAAACGGCACCTACTGAAGAGCCTATCGTTGAAGCAGCAAAAGAGATTGTAGCCGAAGCGCCAGTAGATAAACCAGAGCCTAAAGTCGAAGCCATTAAAGTTGCTGCTAAGCTAAACGCTAGCGCACCGATGACGAAAGCACCTGGCCCTCAAGAGCTACGCGAAATCACGGTTGCAGCAGCGCCGTTCAAAACCGAACGTTACCAAGCTAAAGGTGCAGGTAGCCAAGTGGCTAAAAACCGTGCATCGGCAGAGATGACAAAGCCTAACTTTAACTAGGCTAAATCATTACGTTCAACTGCTTAACGGCATAAATAAATTAAAGGCTACCATCTGGTAGCCTTTTTTATCTTCATATTTGCCCAATAAATTGTTCATATAAATACCAATTCGTGATCACATTTGTACGCCATTATTCGTATCATTCTTGAACTTAATCACACTTTTCGGTAGCATGCGCCGACTCAAGTTTTCGACACCATTCTGATGCTGCTCTTTTAATACTACGGTTTACACTGCAATGTTTGATTAAAAATCAACCTTCCAGTGGCTTGTGCAAATACGAATATGTGTCGGGTTTAACTCATTGCAAAGAGAACTTAAAAACAAACATGTTCGAATTTCCCCAATTTTCTAAGCACTCCGTAAAAAATGATGTGCTATCAGGCTTAACCGTTGCGCTAGCATTGGTTCCTGAAGCTGTCGCATTTGCGTTCGTCGCAGGCGTAGATCCGATGGTCGGTCTTTACGCTGCATTCATCGTTGGTCTTATTACTTCCATTTTCGGTGGTCGTCCTGGCATGATTTCTGGTGCAACAGGTGCCATGGCAGTCGTAATGGTTTCGCTTGTCGCGACTCACGGTGTCCAGTACCTATTCGCAGCCATCATGCTCGCTGGTATTCTTCAAATTGCCGCTGGTATGTTTAAATTGGGTAAGTTCATCCGTATCGTACCTCACCCTGTGATGATCGGTTTTGTGAACGGTCTGGCTATTGTTATCTTCCTAGCTCAGTTGGGTCAGTTTAAAGCGCCAGACATCAACGGCATGCTTACTTGGCTACCACAAGACCAGATGCTGCTAATGCTTGGTTTGGTTGCGCTGACTATGGCAATCATTCACTTTCTACCAAAAATCACAACAGCTGTACCCTCTTCACTTGTTGCGATCGTAACGGTGACGGCTTTAGTGGTTGGCTTGGATCTGGAAACTCGCACTGTTGTTGACTTCCTGCGTACAATGTCTGGTGATGAAGCTGCAACACTCGCAGGTTCACTACCAACCTTCTCTATTCCTGCGGTACCATTTACACTAGAGACACTACAAATCATTCTTCCATACGCGATCATTCTCGCGGCCATTGGTCTAATTGAATCTCTACTAACACTGACAGTTTTAGATGAGATGACGAATACTCGTGGTCAATCTAACCGCGAATGTATCGGTCAAGGTATGGCAAACATGACGTGTTCTGTGTTTGGCGCAATGGGTGGTTGTGCGATGATTGGTCAGTCGATGATCAACGTAAACTCAGGTGGTCGCGGCCGTCTATCTGGTATCGTTGCGGCTATCGCTCTATTGATGTTTATCTTATTCGCTTCTTCGCTAATTGAAATGATCCCACTCGCTGCTCTGGTTGGTGTGATGTTCATGGTTGTCATTGGTACATTCGAATGGGCAACATTTAAGCTAGCACGCCGCGTACCGAAGCAAGACTTCTTCGTTATTGTTCTTGTGACCGTTGTTACTGTTCTTACTGACCTTGCTATTGCCGTAGCGGTTGGTGTTATCGTTTCTGCATTAATGTTTGCATGGCAACACGCTAAGCACATCTATGCCGACACGTGCTTAAACGAGGAAGGTTCAAAAGAGTACAAGATTCACGGCCCTATTTTCTTTGGCTCTGCGGCTAACTTCCTGGAGTTGTTTAACGCGCCTGAAGATCCAAAAGATGTGATTGTCGATTTTGCAGACTCTCGCGTGACAGATCACTCTGCAATTGAAGCCATTGAAACACTGGCTGAGCGTTACAATGCTCAAGGTAAAACGCTGCACCTTCGTCACCTAAGCCCAGATTGTCGTAAACTTTTGGACAAAGCTGGCAGCTTGGTTGAAATTAACGTGAAGGAAGACCCAAGCTACAAAGTCGCAACCGACATACTAGCGGGTTAACACGAATAAAAAGGGATGAGCTGAGCTCATCCCTTTTTCTATTGTCTTCAAGCACGGCGATTATAGCTTCTTCAAAATTGCGTCTGATGCCTCTTCGATTAAATCAAGCACCAGTTCAAAGCCATCTTCCCCACCATAATATGGGTCCGGGACTTCGTCGTAACCTGACTCAGAATGACTTAAAAATAACGATACTTTGTGTCGATACTTCAACGGACAAATATCCAATAAATCGGCCAAATTTGCTTTATCTGCGGCTAATATAAGGTCAAACTTTTCAAAGTCATCAATGGTGACTTGGCGCGCTTGCATTCCTTTAAAAGAATAACCTCGCTGCTTTCCTGCTGCCATCGCTCTTGAATCCGGTCGGTTTCCTGCGTGGTAGCCAATTGTACCTGCCGAATCAACCTCTACTTCAACGCCTAGCTTTTGAGCTTTCGCTCTTAACACTGCCTCTCCAGTTGGTGACCGACAAATGTTTCCCATACAAACAACAAGTATTTTCTTCATTTTATTCCCTGAATTATCGGTGGTTTTTCTTCACGATATGTTGGTCTATCATAGCGAGATAAATCAATGAACCCAAATTAGCTTGGACACAGCACGAAAAGGAATTGAGGAAGTATTATGTCTATCGAAGAAAATAAAGAAGCACGCCATAAAGCTCGCCAACAAAAAGTCAAAGAACAGGTAGACGCAAAAATCGCTGCTGCTCAAGAGGAAAAAGGTCTGCTACTGATCATTACCGGAAATGGTAAAGGTAAATCGACATCAGGATTCGGTACGATCGCACGCGCAGTGGGTCATGGTTTGAATTGTGCTGTCGCGCAGTTTATTAAAGGTACTTGGGACAACGGTGAGCGCAACCTACTTGAGAAACTCGGCGTTGAATTCCAAGTAATGGCAACCGGCTTTACGTGGGAAACTCAAAACAAAGCCGCTGATACCGAAGCTGCGCAAGGCGTATGGCAAGAATGTAAGCGCATGCTGCAAGACGACTCTATCGATGTCATCTTGTTTGACGAGCTAACTTATATGGTGAGCTACGGCTACATCGACTTAGACGAAGTGGTCGAAGCACTGAGCAACAGACCTAAAATGCAGTCGGTTATTATTACTGGGCGTGGCGCACATCGAACCCTGATTGAAATGGCCGATACCGTTTCTGAAGTGAAAAATGTAAAGCACGCATTTGAATCTGGCGTAAAAGCCCTCAAAGGCGTCGATTGGTAACACTCGCAGAGTAATTTAAAAAGGGTTGGCAAAATGCCAACCCTTTTGATTTTCACGCACGGTTAGTTGAAAAGATTCTTCAATAAACCATCGACCGCATCTTTGGTTTTCTCGTCTTTGATTTTGTCCGTTAGCTTCTCTACGCCACGATCGATTTCTTTCTGAGCTTTCTGCTTCAGAACATCATCGAATACGAGCTTGAATTTAGGTTCTGCCCACTTACCAGACACATTGATTGGAATCGTGATGTCTTTCAGCTCATCTATATCTTTACCGCCCTGGCCTTCTAGGCTACCTACAACTGACGTGCTGATAGTAAAGTCGACTGTTTCATTGATGTAGTTTGCGGTACCTTTACCACGAACACGTAACAATGGAGACTGAGCTTGCATATTATCCGTTGATACAACACCTTTGTTGAGTTTCAATGTCGCCGTCATCGCACTGAAGTCTGTTTTCTTAGCTTCATTGGTGCCTTCAACTTTTTGCCCTTTAAATTTCGCATAGTTTTCACGAATCAACTGAGCAACGTTGATGCCATTCACCGCACCGTCAGCAAAATTGATAACAACCGTACCAGATAGATTCTTCTTGATACCGGTAGGCGTGAGACTCTTACCTGTAACATTCACATCAATGTTACCTGTCCCTTCAAGTTTGTCGTTTTCAGCAACGTCTATAAGTAGCGGTTGAACTTTCACGCCTTTGATTGACTTTTTAACACTGTAAGTCGCTGGTGATTGGCGTGCATCTAACTTCGCTGTCGCTGAGATTGAGCCTCGGTACAACTTCGAACTAAAAGATGTAAGCTCAAACACGCCACGATTTACAGTGAAGCTCGTTTTTACCGCTTCCATCTTCGCATTTGCCGCTTTGAATTTGTCGATGGTAATGTCACCCTTTACATCTAACGTTTTCAACGCAGACAAATCAGGCTCAACCTCAGGTCCGGCAGGAGCACTCTCGCCACCAGAAGCAGGCTTATTACCTTCGGCAGCTTGCTTATCTAACCCTAAGAACTCATCAAGATCGATATTGGGGCTATGGAGAGCAAAGCGTACTTTAGGAATATCACCGAGTGTCACATCTGCCTTACCATCTAGGGCGATAGCATTCGCTGTTAACTTCTCTAGAACAAAACTCAGATGGTTTTTCGTTAGGTCGAAAGACAGATCAGACACCATGTCGACTTTCATCGGGGACTGAGGTAAAGCATCACCCTCAAAAGTCGATTTAAGAGTTAACTTATCCAACTGTACTTTGCTGATAGCCTTGTCCACGCTAAGTTGACCAGCACCCTGCATATCTAACTTCATACCACCAGCGACACCCTTAATGGCATAAGTCAGGTTATTTACTTTATCGAATTCAAACGTGTCTAAACCGATCGTTGCCGATTCAATTTTATTGGCAGGGTCAGAGTATGTCGCATCAAAGTTGATGTTCTTTAGCGCGTAGTTTGCCAAACCTTTTTCTAGCTTAAAGTCTGCCTGACCTTTCGCGGTGAACTTTTGGTCGTTCATTTCGCCCTTCACGCCAAAATCAGCCGTTGTCCAGTTGTCAAAAGCGAATTCGGAAAGGTTTAATGAAATATCATAAAGTTTGGTGTAACTACCGGCTTGCTTATCCTGCATTTCTAATGAACCGTTAGAAACCGTAACGCCAGCAAGATTAATACTCCAATCAGAACCAGAAGTTTGCGTTTCACCATTTTGCGTAGGCGCAGCATTGCTCTCTTGTTCTGCTTGTTGTGTTTGGGCTTTCGTCAATGCATCAATATTCTTGCTGCCATCTTTCTTGGTTTCAATGTAGAACTCAGCACCATCAAGCGTGACGTTTCCAATTTCAAGCTGTTGACTAAAAAGTGGCATAACAGAGATGTCTACACCAACGGTATCAACTTTGAATAAATTGGGTTTACTAAAGCCTTGTGGGTTTCGCAATTCTGTATGTCCCAACTCAAAGCCAATTGATGGGAAAAATTGCCAACTGATATCCCCTTCAATCACCAACTCTAATCCCGTTTGCTTTTGCGCTTGCTCAACAATAAGGGGTTTAAACTGATTCGGATTGACGAAGATGGTTAACGCTAAAATTGCGACCAAAATGACCACAATCGGTATTGCTAGAATTAAGAGCAGTTTCTTCATTTGTTTTTCCTTGCTCGAGTGTTTTTACAATTATAAGCGCAGACTCCATTTGCCGCTGACAGTTCCACAAAAGCGTGAAAAGTGTCTGGTTTTAACCTGCAACTGACTAATTTAAAAACAAAAAAAAAGAAGTGGCACTTAAGGTGCCACTTCTTCTCCTAAAAATAAAGCGATATAGCCGTCTATAGGCTTAAGCTTTCAAAAGTCTTGCAATGTGAGCTTTTAATACATCAATTGCGATACGGTTTTTACCACCGCGAGGAACAATAATGTCCGCATATTGCTTAGAAGGTTCGATAAACTGCATGAACATCGGACGTACTGTTTGTTGGTATTGCTTAAGAACAGACTCCATAGTTCGGCCTCGTTCTTCCACATCACGCTTAACACGGCGAAGCAAGCAAATATCTAACGGTGTGTCCATAAATACTGTCGCATGCATCAAATCACGAAGACGAGGGTCTGTAAGAAGAAGGATACCTTCTAGAATGATCACCTTTTTAGGTGTCATTGTGGTGGTGTTAATTGTTCTTGTGTGCTCAGTGTAGCTGTACTCAGGCACTTCTACTGCTTCACCACGTACCAATTTTTCTAGGTGCTCACACAGTAGGTCGTGGTCCAACGCACTCGGGTGATCGTAGTTCGTCTTTACTCGCTCTTCCATGCTTAGGTGGCTTTGGTCGTTGTAGTAGCAATCTTCCGTGATGACACCGATTTGATGATCGCCTACTTTCGCGCGAAGCTCATTATAAATAGTGCTCGCGATCAGACTTTTTCCAGAAGCAGAAGCGCCAGCAATACCTACGATGACGCATTGATTATTATCAGACATTAGTTTGCACCCGATGATGATTTCTAGTCACATAAAAAGATAAACTGCCTGATTATAGGGAGTTCACCCCATAGTTACTAGTTGGAATTAGGGTTTAGTCATAAGTTTCTGCCTGCTCAGAGGATTAACCTCCGAGCAAACGTTAAAATGTGCAATTATCAACCAACAGGCATAGTAAACTTAGTTCACCATTGTAAAGCTAATCGCATCTGGTTTTGCTTTGCCTTGCCAAAACATCGTGCTACATACGCGATCGGCAAGTTGCTTATAATACCCTGCATGCTCACTTTCTGGGCGTCTTGCTACCGTTGGCACGCCAGCGTCAATATCTTCTCGCATAGAGATATGAAGCGGAACTTGTCCTAACAATGCTAAGCCAAATTCTTGCGACATTTTTTCAGCTCCGCCCATACCAAAAATATGCTCTTTCGCGCCACATTGACTACAAATGTGATAACTCATGTTTTCCACAACACCAATAACCGGGACATGGACTTTGTTAAACATTGCCGCTCCCTTCCTTGCATCGGCAAGGGCTAAATCTTGCGGCGTTGTGACTAGCACGCTACCTGTTACCGGAATTTGTTGTGACAGAGTCAATTGAATATCCCCCGTACCCGGCGGCATATCAATCACCAAATAATCCAAATCTGGCCAATCTGTTTCAGTTAATAACTGCGACAATGCTTTTGAAGCCATTGGACCGCGCCATATCGCCGCTTCTGATTTATCCACCAAATAACCGATAGAATGAGTATAGGTGCCGTGAGCAAAAATGGGTTCCATCCACTTGCCATCACGAACTTCTGGTTTAGCATCTTCTTGCCCCAACATCATAGGTACAGACGGACCATAGATATCTGCATCCAACAATCCCACTTTCGCCCCAGATTGAGCAATCGCCAACGCTAAGTTAACTGCGGTAGTAGATTTACCAACGCCACCTTTCGCAGAACTGACAGCAATGATGTTCTTAACACCCTTAACCGAGTTAGCCACTTGAGTTTCTAAAGCTTTAACTCCAAGGCGAATATTAAATGGGAATTCAGCCACTTTACCCGAGGCTTGCTGCTGTTTGATCCAGTCATGCAGTACGGTTTGAAGCTCATTACTTGCGAATGGCAACGTTATATCAATAGAACCCTTTGTCGTAATCGAAATTGCGCCATGAGTATCTGCCCAGTTTTCCACCAACTGTGGATGTTGGAATTGGTTAAACCAGTGACAAAAATCTTGTTTTGAAGTGAACTGATGCATAAGCCCTCCTTTTAGATGTCATGCTACCACCGTCCAGGCTCAACCAGAACCCCAAAAAAACTAAGGCATTCCGCAGTTTGACACCTTGGAGTTAGTCAGTTCATGGGGTAGTATTATCCATCAAAATTTATTTATACCTATCAAGAAAAGCGAATATTAAGTATGGCAAACGATCCAAAAAACTTTCCGTCAAGGAAAATGCTGGTAACTTGTGCCCTTCCGTACGCTAACGGTTCGATCCACCTTGGTCATATGCTTGAGCATATCCAAGCGGACATTTGGGTTCGTTACCAACGCCTACGCGGCAACACTGTAAACTTCATCTGTGCTGACGATGCTCACGGCACGCCAATCATGCTTAAAGCGCAACAGATGGGTATTACTCCTGAAGAAATGATTGCCGCAGTTAGCGAAGAGCACCAAAAAGACTTCGCTGGATTTGATATCAGCTTTGATAACTACCACAGCACGCACTCAGATGAGAACCGTGAGCTAGCGTCACACATTTATCTTGAGTTGAAGAAAAATGGCTTTATCTCTAGCCGCACTATCTCTCAGCTGTTCGATCCAGAAAAAGAGATGTTCTTACCAGACCGTTTCGTAAAAGGTACCTGTCCAAAATGTAAGTCTGAAGACCAGTACGGTGACAACTGTGACAACTGTGGTGAGACTTACAGCCCAACAGAACTGATCAATCCTAAATCTGCGGTTTCTGGTGCGACGCCAGTAATGAAAGATTCAGAGCACTTCTTCTTCGACCTGCCCCAGTTTGAAAGCATGCTAAAAGAGTGGACTCGCTCTGGCTCGCTACAAGCTGAAACAGCGAACAAAATGCAAGAATGGTTCGAATCTGGTTTGCAGCAATGGGATATCTCACGTGACGCACCATACTTTGGCTTCGAGATCCCTGGTGAGAAAAACAAATTCTTCTACGTGTGGCTAGACGCGCCTATCGGCTACATGGGCTCTTTCAAAAATCTATGTGACAAGCGCGACGACCTAGATTTCGACGAGTATTGGAAAAAAGACAGCTCAGCAGAGCTGTACCACTTCATCGGTAAAGACATCGTTTACTTCCACAGCCTATTTTGGCCAGCAATGCTAGAAGGTTCTGGCTTCCGCAAGCCTAACAACGTATTCGTACACGGTTACGTAACCGTAAACGGCGCAAAAATGTCGAAGTCTAAAGGTACGTTTGTAAAAGCAAGCACTTACCTAGAGCACCTAGACCCTGAGTGTCTACGTTACTACTACGCTGCGAAACTAAACAGCCGTATCGACGATCTAGATCTTAACCTTGAAGACTTCACTCAGCGCGTAAACGCTGACGTTGTTAACAAGATCGTTAACCTGGCATCTCGTAACGCAGGTTTCATCGCGAAACGTTTTGAAGGCAAACTGTCTGACAACTTTGCAGAGCCTGAACTTTACAACGAATTTGTTTCTGCTGCTGACCGTATCGCTGAGCTTTACGAAACGCGTGAGTTTGGTCGTGCAATCCGTGAAATCACTGCACTGGCAGACAAAGCTAACCAATACGTTGATGAAAAAGCACCGTGGGTTGTAGCAAAAGAAGAAGGCAAAGATCAGGAGCTACAAGACATCTGTTCTGTTGGTATCAACCTGTTCCGTGTACTGATGACTTACCTGAAACCAGTAATGCCTGCTCTAGCTGCACGTACTGAAGCATTCCTAAACCAAGAGCTGACTTGGGAAAACATCGCTGCTCCACTAACAGGCCACGAGATCACTAAGTTCAAAGCACTGTTCAACCGTATCGATCCGAAGAATGTTGAAGCGATGATCGAAGCATCTAAAGAAGATGCGGCGGCAGAAATGGCGGCGAAAGAGAAAGCTGAAGCGGAAAAGAACAAGGCTAGCCAAACCGAGCTAGACAAAGAACCAATCGCTGAAGAGATTGAGTTCGATGCTTTTGCTGCAGTAGATATGCGTATCGCTCGTATCATCTCTTGTGAAGAAGTACCAAAAGCCAACAAACTGCTTAAGTTCCAATTGGACATCGGTGGTGAAACTCGTCAGGTATTCTCTGGCATCAAGTCAGCTTACAAACCTGAAGAGCTAGAAGGCAAGCTAACGGTAATGGTAGCAAACCTAAAACCTCGTAAGATGAAATTTGGTATGTCTGAAGGTATGATCCTAGCGGCAGGCCCTGGTGGTAGCGACCTGTGGATCCTTGAGCCACACGAAGGCGCTCAACCTGGCATGCGCGTAATGTAAGTATCTTTATTGAAAAGGCTTAACTAAATCAGTTAAGCCTTTTCTCGCAGTTAAGCTTATCGATTAAGCTTGATTGTACTACAAAGAGAATTCTTCTGGACCCCAAGTAATAATCGCGCCACATGCAAGGAAAAGTACAAAGCTGATCGTGACTACAAAAGCGAGAACTCGATCAAATGTCGTTGCGTATTTTAGTATTAACTGATCATCTACAAGTGATACTTTCGCAGGCTTGCCTCGCATTAAAACTGTAGTATACATTGGGAATCTAACCCCCCAGGTATCTCTATCCCAACCGACAGGGCCATGACCATCCTTCGACATCTTTTTCTCGATCCGCTTTACCGATATACGAATAAAAAACAAGGTACTCACTAGCCAAGTGCATCCAACAATAATGTTTACAATATTAAAATAAAACACTTTGTTCCCTTTACTAGGATTTGGCTTTTCAACTAGGCTTGTATTCACCGTTCTACAGAGCCCTGCGCTTAACTGGTTTTCACTCAGTACTCTTCAGGCCCCAACCCCATTACTGCTCCCAAAGCAAGTGCCATCACGAAGCTTATTGTGACAATATACGCAAGCACTCGGTCAAAGACCGTCGCGTACTTTAGAATAAGTTTGTCTTCTACCAGCGATACTTTCGCAGGTTTACCTCGCATCAACACTGAGGCGTACATGGGAAATCTAAAACCCCACCCATTTCTGTCCCAGCCAATTGGATCATGACCATCCTGCAATATTTTTGTCTCAATCCGCTTTGCTGATACACGAATAAAAACCAATGTGCTCAGTAACCATGTCCAACCAACAATCATCACTATAAGATCGAAACAAAACACAACTACTCCTTTAAAACCAATTTACTTTAGAGCTAGTTTCATAGGTTTTTTCTGCTAAACCTTGCCCAAACCAATCACCCATTTTTGCAGCCGCATAACCAGCCCCTAAACCAACACCTATTAATACTACTACTCCAAATGGGCCAGCAGCCAAAGCGACTCCCATTCCAGATACAATCACTTTGGATGTAGTCCAAACGCCAGCAGCGTTGCTCGCACCAAACCCTGCAACTTCCATTGCTGCTCTTTTTTGCCAATTTTCTCCGTTATTCTTGGCATTTCGAACATTGTTAAAGCGAACACCAGCATCAATCATGATGATCTTTTTACCCACAATACTAGAGCTTTGTTCAAGAAATCGAATTGAGCGGATGTTAGCTATAGATGTTAAATGTAACTTAGTTATATCCCTGCCACTTCGCGCGATATTGACAGCCCTATTCGGGTTGCTCCAAATGTTTCCACGGCTACTTTTAACTCGTCCTGCATAATGGGCAAGCTCTTTTGTAAATTTGGCATTCAAAGAACTGTGAGCTTCTTTAACTCTATATCCAAGCTTCACAAGCTCCTTTTTCTGCGCACCACTTCGTGAGGCTGTACGTACATCTAGTAAGGCGTTTTGATATTTGAGCGAAGCTTTCCCGAAATTACTCAATCTGACTTGCTTTTCATTAACAGCAGTAGCGGCAGCACCTACTGCAGTATACTCATCGATTCCCCCCTCCCCATAGTATGATTAGTAGCATCTAAAAAAGGCTTAATCTCTTTTTCATAGAGGAGGGCTACCGCTTGTTAGTTTTCATCGCCAAACTCACGTGTTAGATTGGCTACATTTCTTTTGGTTTCTTGTGACCAACTTTTTACAGTATCAAGAGCACAAGCTATATCAGGTCTCTCGCTACGCAACTTAGCTATGTTGTTCACAGAGCCTTCGTTCAGTATGAAAGGAGTACCTGCGGGAATAAAACTACCAAATATATGTGGGTTGTCCTTACGAAACTGAAGGTACCTATCCTCATCATTTGTATCGATAGGGAGCGTTATCTTTGAGTGAGTACTGAAGCATAGGTCGAATTTATTAGACAAATTAATTACCTCGAACAATCAACAAAATAGACAACTTATATCATATGAAGTGTTCGAGTATTTTAATTTCTAAACATTGTGACTTGAATCAGACTACAAAAAGTAATCAATATGTAACTCACAAAGAATAACGCGTACACCAAGCATCGACACCGAATAATCAACCATATTCACAAATTTGGTGAATCCATGCACCAACAACGACCATTCAAAAAGAACATTCAATATAACCAATTGTTTAAATTGAGTTTTTGTTTGGCATCAAAACTGCAATCTTCCTTGTTAGGTCCAAACACTAACAAGGAGTTGGTTATGTTTGTTTTGATTTCCACACTATTGTCCATCGCTATTTTAGCCGGAATATATCACTTATCTTCTAAACGAGAGCAGCAACATGCGCGCAAATATCAGCTGTTAACATTGTTGCGAGATGTTGTTCACCTTCTGAGACACCACCGAGCTGCTACTCACTACTCGCTTCAATTCCAACAAAACGATCAACAAAAATTGGACGCTCTTCATGATGCTCTGACTAACAAGCTGCATTTTTTAGTCGAAACATCACGGTTTGAAAACAAACCCATGTATCGCGTATTACAGATTAAAGTAGGGAAACTACTTGAACAATGGAATGACCATAGTGTTGCAAGAAACCAGATGGAGCATGGTAAGTTAATTCGTCATTGCTTGTTTTTGATGGATGAAGTAACCATCGCATGGCTAGCGGTTGAGCAAAGAGATGACTTGCATAATGAGTATCACATGAACTGGCAAAACATTATGGATAGCTTGGAGACCCTGACTCAGTTACGAATCAGCATTCAAGATTTAGGAGAACAAGGCGGAAATGAGCGTTTCAAAAACTATGCATCGGTCATGATGCGTAAGCTAAACCAACTAGCGGTTATCGCTCCACTTAGCATTACCTCTCCTGCTTCCACGCGCTCAATACAGACGCTAAATGAATACGTGACAGGGAGTCATGTCGACTTAACAGAAGCAGAGCTTTATGGCGTCACATCGGACTTGTCATTGACCATCTTCAATACTTACGACCATGTCCTTTCAGATGTCGTAGAGTCATTATATCTACCGTTACCCAGACTCTCGCTAGCAGGATAAACGTTCCATGCCTTATTATTGGTGCTTGGTCCGTCGCCGACTTATAAATAAAAACAAAAAAACCGCAGGCCTAAGGCACTGCGGTTTTCGCTTATCCAACTTGTCAGCGCTTAACTGTCGTCTTCCGTGAAGTTCGTTGGTAATTGCTTTTTCATTTCGTTCCAGATCAACGCACTTTCCATACCATAATGACGAATCACTACTGGTAGTTGTTCACGCTGGCCACTTTCACAAGTTTCGAGCAATTGATGGTAAAACTTCAGAGCTAGCTCACGAGAAGCTGGATTTGAGAAGTAGTAGCTACCGACACGATCGTAGAGCTTCTTCAAACCATTAAAGATCAAACCGTAAATTTGATTTCCTGAATGGAATGCTAGGCGCTGGAAAAGCATATAATCGTAAAAGTTGAACGTTTTAGCAATCAAGATTTCTTGACGCTTCGCTTCATCTTTCTCGTTATCTTCTTTCACATTCTGCAGAACTTTTTCAGCATACGGCGAAGAAGCGATGAATTCGTCCCAGGAAGCCGCATTCATTAAAGCTTCACAAGATTCGATTACGTTCTTAATTGTACGCTCAGAGCTCTCTTTGTTCGCTTTAAATGCATAGCGCATAAAGATAGGACTGATGTTAGTACGTGCCGCAAGCAGATCTTCTACAATGTTTGTCGCATTATCAACGTCTAGCGTCATTAAAGTATCCAAAATATGCAGACCAGAGGTCTCCATAAATTGGTTAACTTTCGTAGGTTTGCCGTGCTGGATAGTCAGCCATCCATCACGGGCTAGTCGTTGAAGAACCTCTCTTAAAGTCGTTCGAGTAACACCAATCAGTTCGGACAGCTCGCGCTCAGCAGGTAAAATTGAGCCTGGAGGAAAACGGCCGTTCCAAATGCTCTCGATAATATATTTTTCTGCGAATCCCGCAGGGCTTTTCGCCTTTATGACCATTCTACTTTTTATCCAATATTGATTTCTGAGGGTCGATACTACTCATCATACCACTACTTAGCGGTTTGAGAAAATTTACGATCAATAGTGGAAACGACTCCATAACATAGAGTTAATACTCTATATGTTGTGTCAATTTAAGAGGCTCTAACATGCAAGCGAAAGCAGTAAAATATGAATTTTCATTTAAATAAACAGCTCACAAATCTCGGAGAAATAAAGACAACCGTGTCACATTTTTATATTCAAAATATGAAAAATTACTTTGTATATCACAGTTAATATTCTTTCTTAATTTGCCTTTTCTCGTCACTGACCGTCATTTAAAATCCAAGAGGATTTTTTTAAGACTTTCATGGTATAGTAACGCCGTTTTGATCGCGTTATTACATTTAAAAAGTCATTTTAGTCGGTAGCATCACGTTGTGTTATTGACTAATAAATGCCTGAGTGTAGAGTTTGCGGTCGAAAGTGAGCGGTGCTTGAGTTCAGGGGAAGTAACTTGGCAAGACTACAATAAACAAAGGATTGTTGTTTTACTAAGTTATTGTTTTTAAAGACTAGTTAATAAGTCTAACAAACAGATACTTAAGCACTATTGTAGTGTCTATTCATAATTTTGTTATAAAGAGAATTATCATGCCGATATCGCTCGGAAACGCTTTTATCAAGAACTTCCTTGGTAAAGCGCCTGATTGGTACAAAGTTGCCATTATAGCCTTCTTAATAATTAACCCGATTGTATTCTTCCTAATAAACCCATTTGTAGCTGGATGGTTGTTGGTCGCTGAATTTATTTTCACGCTAGCAATGGCATTAAAATGCTACCCATTACAACCTGGCGGTTTACTTGCTATTGAAGCCATTGCTATCGGCATGACTAGCCCTGCGCAAGTTAAGCACGAATTAGTAGCAAATATCGAAGTACTGCTACTTCTGGTATTTATGGTTGCGGGCATCTACTTCATGAAGCAGCTATTGCTGTTCATTTTTACCAAAATTTTACTTGGCATTCGCTCTAAAACCCTACTATCACTCGCGTTCTGCTTTGCTGCGGCATTTTTGTCTGCATTTTTGGATGCCTTGACGGTTATCGCCGTTGTTATCAGCGTGGCGATCGGCTTTTACTCTATCTATCACAAAGTAGCGTCTGGTAACCCTATCGGTGACCATGACCATACACAAGATGACACGATCACTGAACTAACGCGTGATGACCTAGAAAACTATCGTGCCTTTTTGCGCTCTTTGTTGATGCATGCTGGCGTAGGTACTGCCTTAGGTGGCGTAACCACGATGGTTGGTGAACCTCAAAACTTAATTATTGCAGACCAAGCGGGTTGGTTATTTGGTGAATTCCTAATCCGTATGTCTCCAGTGACACTACCTGTATTTTTCTGTGGTCTCATCACTTGTGCTTTAGTTGAAAAGCTTAAAGTGTTTGGCTATGGCGCGAAGCTTCCTAATAACGTTCGTCAGATCCTCGTCGATTTTGACCGTGAAGAGCGTAAAACGCGAACAAATCAAGATGTCGCAAAACTCTGGGTTCAAGGTCTTATTGCGGTTTGGTTGATCGTTGCACTCGCTTTGCACTTAGCGGCTGTCGGCTTAATTGGCCTTTCTGTGATCATTTTAGCGACCGCATTTACTGGTGTCATTGAAGAGCACTCCATGGGGAAAGCGTTTGAAGAGGCCCTGCCCTTCACTGCACTGCTTGCAGTATTTTTCTCGATCGTTGCCGTAATCATTGACCAAGAGCTATTTAAACCAGTCATCGATGCGGTGCTTGCCGTTGAAGATAAAGGTACCCAGCTAGCTCTGTTCTATGTGGCGAATGGCTTATTATCTATGGTGTCGGATAACGTGTTCGTTGGTACGGTTTACATCAATGAAGTAAAAACTGCACTCATTGAGGGTCTCATTACTCGTGATCAGTTCGACTTACTGGCGGTGGCAATCAATACTGGTACTAACCTGCCTTCTGTTGCAACGCCAAACGGTCAAGCGGCATTCCTATTCTTACTCACATCGGCTCTCGCTCCATTAATTCGTCTGTCTTACGGTCGAATGGTTATCATGGCGCTGCCTTACACCGTCGTTCTTGCGATTGTCGGTCTGATGGGAATCATGTTCTTCCTAGAGCCTGCAACCGCTTCTTTCTACGAAGCTGGTTGGATTTTACCTCATAGTGGTGATCTGACTCCCGTAGTATCCGGTGGTCACTAAAATTTGAGTTGATTAGGAAACTTATCCACGATAAAAAGCTCTGAGTATTCAGAGCTTTTTCTATTTCAGACAGGAACAAAAACGTGACTATTTTAAATTCACTTAACCAGTTTTCAAAGGGACGTTTATCGTGGCTACTGCTTCTGCTATTCGTCGTTTTCTTTGAAGCATGTGCCCTCTATTTTCAGCACGTCATGATGCTTGCACCATGTGTCATGTGTATTTATGAAAGAGTCGCGATGATGGGAGTGGGCGTCGCTGCAATGGTTGGTATATTGGCACCCAAGAACCCAATTTTCCGCTGGCTAGGTTTGATAGGCTGGGGATTAAGTGCTTACAAGGGTTTGTTACTTGCAATGCAGCACGTTGACTACCAGTTTAATCCATCACCATTCGCGACTTGCGATTTATTCGTCACATTCCCTAGCTGGGCTCCGCTCAATCAGTGGGTTCCTTGGATGTTTGAAGCATATGGTGATTGCTCTAAGGTTGTGTGGCAGCTCCTTGATTTATCAATGCCACAATGGTTAGTAGTAATTTTTGCAGGCAATTTAATCGCTTTGGCATTAATTGTAATTGCACAATTCTTCCCTGCAAAACGCGTTAATCCAATTCGTTAATCCTACTAACGCGTAAAAATTAACAAAAACCCGACCATCTGGTCGGCTTTTTGTTAAGTGGATAGCGCGGCGATTCGCTTTAGCCGCGTGATTGACCACAGCACTGCTTGAATTTTTTTCCGCTCTCACAAGGACAGGGATCATTGCGCCCGATACCTTTGAATGGGTTTAGGCTTTGAGCTTTATTTCCTACCATCAACTCATCCGCGCCCAGCGCGACTTCACCGACCATTAAATCAAGCTGGTCGACTAAATCTGTCAGGGCCGGTGGCGTTTCAATACCTGCGTCGCGCATCTGTTGCTGCGTTGCTGGCTCATCAATAGCCAGCATCAAAGTGGTCAGTAATGCTTGCAGCATACGCTGTAATCCATCATTGAGCTCAACGTCCTGCCACTGTTCTTCAATCATTGGCCAAACAGACATAAAGCCTTCGGCAAAATCAGCAAGTTGTTCAGGTTCTTTGCCTGTTAGCTCTAGCACGGAATATTCGTTTCGTTGAATTCGGTTATGCTGCTTGTGAATTTGCTCTTCCACAGCTGGTTGAATCGCTTTGAATCCCTCACCTAATAGCGGCTCTAACCACTTTTCAGGAGCGAGTGGTTTTGTCGTCAGATTCGCAGCTAACACTGCGCCTTCGATAAATAGGCAAGATTCATCGACGTGAACTTCACCTTTTTCAATCAATGTGTATTGCATGACATCTGGTTTCCCATAAATTTGGCGGCATTATACCTCAGAGCTCAAAAGCACGTAACCTAACGTTGTGTGTTTGACAGCACTGGGCGCTTCGACTCTTTTAATGACAAACTTAACTTACATCGCTACAATCGCCCTCCTTTTTACCACCAAACTGTATTAGGCAAGCTATGCGAGTTGTACTAGGCCCAATGGAAGGCGTTTTAGATCATTTGATGCGCCAAATCCTGACCGAGATAAACGACTATGACCTGTGTGTTACGGAGTTTGTTCGCGTAATCGACCAGCTATTACCCGATCATGTATTTCACCGTTTATGCCCGGAGCTGTTGCAAGGTTCTCAGACTGCATCTGGTGTGCCAGTACATGTGCAATTGTTGGGACAAGAACCAAACTGGATGGCTGAGAACGCAATTAAAGCGGCAAATCTTGGCGCCAGAGGTATTGATATAAACTTTGGTTGCCCAGCCAAAATGGTCAACAAAAGTAAAGGTGGAGCAGCGCTACTCCAACATCCAGAGCTCATTCACCGTGTTGTTAAAGCTTGTCGAGAAGCCGTTCCAGAAGCCATTCCCGTAACTGCAAAAATTCGTCTTGGCTGGGAGAACCCTGAAGATTGCTTTGAAATTGTCGATGCCATTCAGTCTGCTGGCGCAAATGAATTGACCGTACACGCACGTACTAAACAAGGTGGTTATAAAGCTTCTGAGATAAAATGGGATTACATCAACCAAATTCGCGAACGTTTCGATATCCCACTGATAGCGAATGGTGAAATTTGGAATTATGAAGACGGTCAACGTTGCATTGAAACGACTGGCGTTAACTCTTTGATGGTGTGCCGAGGCGCTTTCAATATCCCTAACTTAGGCAATATGGTAAAACATAACCACCAGCCAATGTCATGGCCCGAGGTGGTTGAGTTGCTTATCTATTATTCCAAGTTTGAGATGAAAGGCGATAAAGGCTTGTATTACCCAAACCGCGTAAAACAATGGTTCTCTTACTTACGTCAGGCTTATCCTGAAGCAAAAGACCTATTTAGAGAAATCAGAACGTTCAACAAAGCCGCACCAATTGTTGAGCATATTCAACGCTACCGCGATGACTTAAACTCTCAGGTTGCATAACTCCCGAACACAAAAAAGGACGAATATCTCGTCCTTTTTTGTATCTAAATCCTAGTAACAGATCTTATTTTTGCCGGTACTTTTGGCTTGATATAACTTTTCATCCGCCGCTTTAAACAATTCATCAAAGTTTTCTACTCGGCTCTCTTTACTAAACACCACACCGCCAGAGATCGTAAAGCCTTCTTTCGTTACGCGTGTCGAGCGCTCATCTATGGCCTTTTTTACTCTGTCTAAAATGAGTTTAATGCCCTCTGAATCTTCGTCATAAATCGCTAAAACGAACTCTTCGCCACCAAACCTTGAGGCAACATCGGTATGGCGAATATTTTCACGTATACATTTTGCAACAAGCTGAATTGCAGAGTCACCGACATCATGACCATAGGTGTCGTTGATCTTCTTGAAGTTATCAATATCGAACACTGCTAAAGCAACCTGTTTTTTTGTCATCTTATTACGCCACACGGTTTGCATACCTCGACGATTCAATAAACTGGTCATTGGGTCTCTTGCTGCCAGTTCTTTAAAGTAACGTCGCTCGCTATGCATATTCACATAGAACAAGACGACGGTACTCAGCACGTAAATAAATAGTGCGACAATAAGGCTGTATTTTTCAAAAACCGCTAGGTTCTTAGCTTCATCCCAAAGGTTGTACTCGTAGTACATGCTGTGATTCGCACTCAATCGCTCTAATTCGACTGGTTTGATTCGTGTACTGTTTGAAGGAATGGATTGTAAATTGGAAACCAAATGAAACTGACCAACAAGACCTAGCGACGAAGCCATGAGCGTATTGATGTCAAAATCAATAGACAAAACACCTTGGTGTTCTCCTTTCTCATAGACGGGTACCGTCATACTAATGACTTGACCTTCCATCGAGTCCAACACTGGCCCTGGTCCAGCCAAGGTAATGTTCACTTTATCTTGCGCGGTTTTTTGCCAAAAAGGTCGGGCTTTTAGCGTTGACAAAAGTTCTCTCGTGAAATTTTTTGCGTAGGTATCGGGTGAGGAGATAACGTAACCGCGTTTGTCAATGTAATGGATTCCAACAATGTGCGATTCAATATCGTGCAGAAATGACAAGGACGGCGCAAAACCCACCTTTTGTTCAGCTAACTGGTTAATCGTTGAACCTTGCTGGCATAAGCTTTCGTCCCCTACGATCATATAATCAAGGTCAACCGCAGGTAACCCTTCACTATAAACACTTTCGAGTAATAACACATCTATAGGCCAAAGATAACAAAGCCCTTCTTTGACTAAAGAATTATGTTCTTCAAACAGTGGGTTAGCGTAATTGGTATAGTTGGTGAAGCTGTAATCTAAAGCCGTGAGTACTTTAATACCGCGAGACATTGCACGCTCGATACGCGAATACTCAGAATCGATATAGCGGTTAACCGCATCATAGTAATTTTTCGTTGTCACGAGTAAAACCACTACAAATAACGCCAGAGGAAAAAAGATGACAAATGAGAGGCTAAATCGCCTTTGGTTTACCATTGAGTACCATGCATATGAAAGGTCAATAGTCTCTTATGATTGCTATTAAATTGATACTCGTTATCTGGTGACGCATGCAATGCAGCACCAGATAACAAGAGACCAAACAAATGTGTGCGCGCTGTTTGAGACCGTTTATATATTAAAGGAGTTTAATCAATATAGAGTGTGGTGTCACTTTAGTCGCCATAATTTGCAGCTCTGTGCAGACATATTGACAGAGATATGACCTTTATAATCAACCTGTTCTGTGTCATCTAACAACGATATAACTTGGCTAACCTCCAAGCCCAGTTGCCACATAGGTAAATCGATTGAACATTCATTACCACTGAGATTAATCATAACAACGACTGCTTCACGACCCAGTACACGTGCGTACGCCAACTGGTTGTTAGTGCAATGCAGCCATTGAATACAGCCCGACTGTAAAGGCTTACATTGTTTACGTATCTTGATCCATTGTTGGTAAAGCGATAGCCATTGTGAACTTTCGATTTCATTCCAAGGAAAACAGCGACGATTATCCGGGTCTAGCCCTCCTTCTAGACCGACTTCACTCCCGTAGTAAAGACAAGGCGTGCCAACGTAAGTCATAAGCATTGCTAGCGCGATGTTCATTTTACGCTTATCACCATCAACCAGTGTGATAAACCGAGCAGTATCGTGACTATCGAGTTGATTTAGCTGCGATAGCTGATTAGAAAATGGGATTTTTGCTCTGGCTTCGTCCAACCATGCTTTAAACTCCAAACCATCAATGTTGATTGGATCGTACATAATGTCTTGTCGTGCGATAAAAGCTCGAACTGGATGAGCAAAACCGTAGTAGTTCATCGCCCCATCCTCTTGATCACCTTGCAACCACTGCGTTGCTTCAAAAAAGTGCTCACCTAACACATAAGCATTCGGGTTTACTGACTTAGTCGCATTACGAAACGCTGCCACATAATGAGCATTGTTTTTCGCGCCGTCCCCTTCGCCAAGCATATGAATTACATCAAACCGCCAGCCATCAACCAAGTACGGTGGCTTCAGCCAATACTTGATGACAGAATCTTCACTTTGGTAGATGTAGTCGCGCACCTGTTCATTTTCGAAGTTCAGAACCGGTAAGTTACCAATGCCTTTCCAACCGATGTAGTGATTGGTTTCGCCTTCGAAAAAGTAGTAATCACGGAACTTTGACTGCGGATTGCCATACGCTCCTTCTCCTTTTTGATGGATATCAAACCAAGGATGATGCACTGACGTGTGGTTAAACACCGCGTCTAAGACAATCTTCATATTCTTACCACGGATTTTCTCACACAGTTCAGCAAACTGATCGTTGGTGCCGAACATAGGGTCAACAGTGAAGTAATCAGTGGTGTCGTATTTATGATTACTTGGTGAAGAAAAGATCGGATTAAAATAAAGCGCAGTAACGCCGAGCTGTTCAAGATAGTTCAACTTTTGCTCCACACCTTTGAGGTCGCCGCCAAAGAATTCACGTGCCCCGGTATTTTGGTGAGAGCCTACCGCGTCTCCCCACGCCTTGACGATCGATGCAGAATCATACTGAGCATAAGCGTGGCGAATATCGGACTCACTTTTACTAGCAGAAAAACGGTCAGGAAAGATTTGATAGAAAACTTGCTCTTGGACCCAGCTTGGTGGTTGATGGTTTACATTCAACTTAAAGTGGAACTCTTTGGGTGGAATACGCTTTTGTACGCCTCGTGCATCGAGCCAGTATTGTTGTCCGTCTTTGAGGAGCTTAAACACATAATGTGTGACATCTCGATCTCGATTTGGTCGAAACGATGCCTCCCATAGTAACAATTCCCCAGCTGTTCCAATTTGAGCCATGTCGACCAGATATTCTTCATTGTCCGGCTCAATACGCACATAGACGGAATCAAAATCCAATGTCTCGGTTTTCAGCCTGACTGTAACTTGCTCGTCATTAAAAGCTAAACCATCAATAGTTTGACTATGAAAAATAAATGGCAGGTTCATTATGGGCACTCCTCGTCATCGGATATGCCACTATTTTATTGAAGAATTAGAGACAAGAAATCCTCCCTGCGAGTTGACATATCAGCCAATTTTCGCAAGGAGGATCACACTTAGTAGGCGTAGTGACTTGTCGGATACCGCTTAGTTCAACAAAAGACTGTCATCTGCCAGCTCTTCACCACGCACTTTGGAGAACATATCCAACAAGTCTGGTACTTGCATGTTAGCGCGCTGCTCTCCAGCCACATCAAGCACAATTTCACCTTGGTGAAGCATTACGGTCCTATCGCCACATGCTAATGCGTCTTTCATCGAATGCGTCACCATCATCACGGTTAAATCGAACTCATCGACAATACGTTTAGTTAAGTCGATAACAAACGCCGCCATACGAGGATCAAGCGCAGCCGTGTGTTCATCAAGCAACAACAACTTACTCTCCGATAACGTCGCCATCACAAGGCTAACGGCTTGTCGTTGTCCACCAGACAGCAACCCAATGCTATCGCCCAAGCGGTCTTCTAAACCAAGACCGAGGATGCTAATTCGCTCTTGGAACAGCTTGCGACGTTTGGTAGAGAGCGCCAACCCCCAGCTGCGTTTTTTACCACGCATGTGCGCTAGAGCCATGTTCTCTTCTATCGTCAGTTCACCACAAGTCCCGGCCAATGGATCTTGAAACACTCGGGCGCATTGCGTCGCACGTTGGGCAACCGTCTGCTTGGTGACGTCTTTGCCATCAATGATCACCTGACCACCTATCATCGGCGTCTCACCTGTCACCGCACCAAGCAACGTCGATTTTCCTGCGCCATTAGAACCAATCACGGTAAGAAATTGATGCTCTGGAACCTCTAAAGAGACGCCTTTCAATGCACGATTTTCCAAAATCGTCCCAGGGTTGAACGTGACCTGAATATTATTTAGTTCGATCATAATGCCTCCCCAGAACCATTTTTTGATGCCGCTTGTTTAGCATCAGTAACGCGTTGTTTCGCTCTCATGCTCTGTTTTAGCTTTGGAGCAATAAGCGCCACAGCCACCAATACTGCGGTAACCAGGTTGAGGTCTGAAGCTTGTAAACCAAACATGCCAGAGCTCAAAGCGAAAGCCACTGCAAGGCGATAAAGTACCGAACCGATGATGACCGCAAATACCGCAACCCAAATCTTGCGCCCGGGAATAAGGGTCTGCCCCAAAATCACAGCTGCCAAACCAACGACAATGGTGCCCACGCCAGAGGTCACATCTGCAAAGCTGTTCGTTTGTGCAAACAACGCGCCTGCGAATCCCACAAACCCGTTGGATAAAGCCAAGCCAAAGTAGGTATAAAAGGCAGTGCTCGCCCCTTGCGCAGAAACCATACGCGCATTCACACCCGTGGCTCGTAAACCAAGACCAAAGTCGCTGTTCAGCAGGCGAATGACAAAGAAAGCGGACAGAAGAACTAAGGCCCCAACAACCAGAGGGCGAATAAACATCGCATCGCCCAATGCTTCAAACGGAGTGAGAATCGTATCCTCTCCAAGCAACGCCATATTAGGTTTGCCCATAATACGAATATTAATTGAAAATGCAGCGATCATGGTAAGAATGGAAGCTAACAGGTGTAAAATACCACACCGAACAGCCAGAAAAGCGGTTACCCACCCCGTCATACTACCAGCTATCATCGCCATTATTGTCGCAAGCCAAGGATTAATACCTGCGACAATCGCCGTTGCAGCTACCGCAGCTCCCATTGGAAAGCTGCCATCCACACTCAAATCGGGGAAATCGAGAACACGGAACGTAAGATACACACCCAGAGCGACTAGGCCATAAATCAAGCCAATTTCGAGTGCACCAAAAAAAGCAAATGCAGACATAACTGCTCCTTTCTGCATGCTCAGGCTGGCTAATACCAACCTGAACTTAAGACTTCTAACGTATACTCCCCTTCTTCTCTAGCAGAATGCTTTACACGAGAAATCTGGCGAGTATCAATTTTGGGGCAACCCTCTATCAACCAACGTGACAGGCTTAACCCCAAAAAGCGTTACTTATTGCATGCTTGTCGCACGTTCAATCACAGAACTTGGCAGCTTGATACCGAGCTTAGATGCTGCGCTTTCATTAATTACAAGGTCAGAGCCCGTCGCGACTTTTACATCCAGCTTGCCTGGTTCTTGACCATCAAGAATCGCCGCCACGTAATCCGCGGTTTGTACACCAACCTGGTAGTAGTCAAAACCTAAGCCTGCAATTGCACCCTTTTCGACATACGACGTCGCGCCACCAAATACAGGTTTCTTCGCTTGATTCGCTGCCACAATCATCCCTTCAATCGCACTTGCAACTGTATTGTCTGTTGGGGCGTAAAGAATGTCTGATTTCGCTGCAATCGCTTGAGTCGCAGACTGAACATCAGCACTTTTTAGTGCGGTCGCTTCAACCACTTGTATGCCTTTTGCTTTTGCGCTTTCTTTTAGTAATTCAACTAAAGTCACGGCATTAGCTTCACCGGGATTAAATACAACCCCGATGCTTTTCACCTGAGGAAGAATTTCTTGGATGAGATCGACATGCTGAGCAACGGGTGAAAGATCAGACAGGCCAGTTACGTTTTTACCTGGTTGTTCCATCGACTTAACCAATTTCGCACCAACCGGATCTGTTACCGCAGTAAAGACAACAGGAATAGAGCGAGTAGCCGACACCAAAGCTTGTGCCGAAGGTGTAGCGATGCCAACTAACACATCAGGATTTTCACCGACGTACTGACGGGCAATTTGCACCGCAATAGCTGGATTACCCTGTGCGGTCTTATAATCAAATTCTAGATTTTTGCCTTCTTCGTAGCCTTTCGCTTTCAAACCATCAAGCAATCCTTGGCGCGTCGCGTCTAACGCCGGGTGTTCGACAATCTGTGAAACTGCGACAGTTGCAGTGGCGGCCAGTACATTGGTAGAAGAGAAAATAGCAGTAGCTGATAGAACGGCAGTGGCTAATAAACGTTTCGTTTTCATCATAACTCCTTGATGTGACTTCGTCCTTGTTTCACGAGCTTTCAATATGTGTATCGACTCGTGAATTCAAATGTTTGAAGGCGGTATTGTTGTGTTCATATAACTGTGTACTTCTTGCGCATCTTGTTTTTATTATTACTACTAAGTCTTAGTAAAGAAAAGAAAGATTTAACACTAAAGCAACATTTGTGATCGGGGGGACTTCTTCATCCGGAAAGAATCTTTGGTAAACAAAGCTTCGCTCGCTTCATCAACGACCGTCAAAGTAGGTAATAGAGGCAGGATCAAAAATGGAGCGGCCAGTGCACACTCCATTTCAAACAATTTAAATTAGAACCAACGCTCTAATGACGATTTATCGAGCTGGCGAAACGCTCGGTTCAGTATTATCGCAAGCTCTTTGTAACGAGGGCGAGCTTTGACAGGCTCTAATGCAAAACCTGTTTCCACAATTTTTTGATGCAACTCCCGATACCAAGAGGCCAAAGAAGGCGGCAATTTCGTGTTGGATCGAGCACCAAGCCACCAAATGCCTTGAAGTGGCAAGCTAATCGCAAACAAGGCGACAACAATGGATTGAGGTAACGCGTGGTAATTGTTGAATGCCATTTGAGTGAGTACGCTGATCGCAGCAACGGCCGGCATGACTTTAATGCCAAAGCGAGTCGCCTTAATGATACGCTGTTCCGGAAATATGGCGCTTAGCTCTTTACGAACCGGCCAGATCTCCATGTAATTCTGGCCATCTTTCAGGCTATGGATCAATCCGACTTTATTACTCATACCGCTCTCTCACTAAAAAATAGTTGAACATTTCAACTGAAGGTACAAAAAATTGATGAAAGTTAATATTCTTTCAAATTTTTTTTGTTATCATTGCTTATTATCGCTATCCTTTGCAGACCCTCAATCTCATTGTTGCTGTTATTTACAATTTAAGCAACTCCGAGATATCTATCTGCACGGATCGCATCATAGTGATGGAAGGGTTCATCACTATTTCTTTATATGGAATTAGAACAATTTTTGACCAGGATTAGTACGCAGCCTTCTGGGTATCGGCTATTCTTGTGATTAATTTTTCATTCTTTAACTGATTTTTTATCAGACGAATAACAGGTAGTCATACATGTCTAAGCTAGTTTTAGTTTTAAACTGCGGTAGTTCTTCTCTTAAATTTGCCGTTGTTGATGCCGAGAACGGCGACGAGCACTTGTCAGGTCTTGCTGAGTGTCTTCACCTTCCTGAAGCTCGCATCAAGTGGAAACTTGATGGCAAGCACGAAGCTCAACTAGGCAATGGTGCAGCTCACGAAGAAGCACTAGCGTTTATGGTAGAAACTATTCTTGCTTCTAAGCCAGAGCTTAAAGCTAACCTAGGCGCAATCGGTCACCGTATCGTTCACGGCGGCGAGCAGTTCACTCAATCTGCACTAATTACTGATGAAGTTCTAAAAGGTATTCAAGACGCTGCAACATTTGCACCTCTTCATAACCCTGCTCACATCATCGGTATCGAAGCGGCTAAGAAAAACTTCCCAGAGCTGAAAAACGTTGCTGTATTTGACACTGCGTTCCACCAAACTATGCCTGAAGAGTCTTACCTATACGCTCTTCCATACAACCTATACAAAGAACACGGTATCCGTCGTTACGGCATGCACGGTACTTCTCACTTGTTCATCACTCGTGAAGTTGCAGGCCTACTAAACAAACCAGTTGAAGAAGTAAACATCATCAACTGTCACCTAGGTAACGGCGCATCTGTATGTGCGATCAAGAACGGTCAATCTGTAGACACTTCTATGGGTCTTACTCCACTTGAAGGTCTGGTAATGGGTACTCGCTGTGGCGACATCGACCCTGCTATCGTCTTCCACCTACACGACGCTCTAGGTTACTCTGTTGATCAAATCAACACGATGCTAACTAAAGAGTCTGGTCTTCAAGGTCTAACTGAAGTGACTTCTGACTGTCGTTTCGTTGAAGACAACTACGGTCAAAAAGAAGAAGCAACACGCGCAATGGACGTGTTCTGCCACCGTCTAGCTAAATACGTTGCTGGCTACACTGCTTCAATGGAAGGCCGTCTAGACGCAATCACTTTCACTGGCGGTATCGGCGAGAACTCTGGCCCTATCCGTGAAATGGTTCTAAACCGTCTTGGCATCTTCGGTATCGAAGTAGATAGCGAAGCTAACCTTAAAGCTCGCTTCGGCGGCGAAGGCGTTATCACGACTGAAAACAGCCGTATCCCTGCAATGGTTATCTCTACTAACGAAGAGCTAGTCATCGCTGAAGACACTGCTCGCCTGACAGGTCTTTAATTGAATTCCTGGCTAGCCACTCGGCTAGCCAGATTTTCATTCAAACGAATTTCTTAGGGGCTCAACTCCTATTCTTCGAGCTTCATGGAATAAGAGTTGAGCTTTTATCCCCCAAATAGCTAAAGGTACTCTACGAATGTCTCGTACTATTATGCTTATCCCTACTAGCGCAGGCGTTGGCCTAACAAGCGTTAGCATGGGTGTTCTTCGCGCTATGGAGCGTAAAGGCGTTAAAGTTTCTTTCTACAAGCCAATCTGTCAGCCACGTTCAGGTGGTGATCAGCCAGATCTGACTTCAACTATCGTTGGTCGTAACAGCGATATGAAGATCGGTGAACCAATGGCGATGTCTGTTGCTGAAAGCCTAATCGGTAACGACAACATGGACGAGCTGCTAGAAACCGTTGTTGAACGTTACAACCAAATCAACAAAGACGCAGACGTTACGCTAATCGAAGGTCTTGTACCTACTCGTAAGCACCCATTTGCAAACCAAGTAAACGCGGAAATCGCGGCAACACTTGGTGCAGAAATCGTGCTAGTTGCGACTCCAGGTACTGATAACCCTGCGCAACTGAAAGAGCGTATCGAAGTAGCATGTTCTAACTTCGGCGGCACTAAAAACAAAAACATCTCAGGTGTTATCATCAACAAGCTAAACGCTCCTGTTGACGAAGCTGGCCGTACTCGCCCTGACCTATCTGAAATCTTTGACGATGCAGACAGCGCGAAACAAAACGAATTGAAAGTGATGGAAATTTTTAACACTTCTCCAATTCGTGTACTAGGTTGTGTGCCATGGAGCATTGATCTGATTGCGACTCGTGCAATCGACATGGCTAAGCACCTGAAAGCAGATATCATCAACGAAGGTGACATCAACACTCGTCGCATCAAGAGCATCACTTTCTGTGCACGTTCTCTGCCAAACATGATTGAGCACTTCAAACCGGGCTCTCTACTTGTTACTTCTGCAGACCGTCCTGATGTTATCGTTGCTGCTTCTCTTGCTGCAATGAACGGTGTGGATATTGGTGCAGTACTGCTAACTGGCGGTTACGATATCCCTAGCGAAATCGAAGGCCTATGTAAACCAGCATTCGACACTGGTCTACCTATCTTCAAAGCACAAGGTAACACTTGGCAAACGTCTCTAAACCTACAGAGCTTCAGCATCGAAGTACCTGCAGACGATAAAGAGCGTATCGAGTTCATCAACGAACACGTTGCTGGCCACATCGACGGTAACTGGATCGAGTCTATGACTGAAGGCACTCAGAAGTCTCGTCGTCTAAGCCCACCAGCGTTCCGTTACCAGCTAACTGAACTTGCTCGTAAAGCAGGTAAGCGTATCGTTCTTCCAGAAGGTGACGAACCACGCACAGTTAAAGCAGCGGCAATCTGTGCTGAACGCGGCATTGCAGACTGTGTACTTCTAGGTAACCCAGATGAAATCCGTCGCGTAGCGGCTCAACAAGGCGTTGAGCTAGGTACTGGTGTAACCATCATTGATGCAGATGCTGTTCGTGAAAACTACGTTGCTCGCCTAGTTGAGTTGCGCGGTGCGAAAGGCATGACTGAAGTTGTGGCTCGTGAGAAGCTACAAGATTCAGTATTCCTAGGCACAATGATGCTTGAGAACGACGAAGTTGACGGCCTAGTTTCTGGTGCTGTTCACACTACGGCGAACACTATCGTTCCTCCGTTCCAAATCATCAAGACGGCACCAAATGCGTCTATCGTATCTTCAGTATTCTTCATGCTTCTGCCTGATCAAGTACTGGTTTACGGTGACTGTGCAATCAACCCAGATCCAACTGCTGAACAGCTTGCTGAAATCGCTATCCAATCTGCTGACTCCGCAGCAGCATTCGGTATCGAACCACGCGTTGCAATGATCTCTTACTCTACTGGTGAATCTGGTAAGGGTGCAGATGTTGATAAAGTACGTGAAGCAACAAAACTGGCTCAAGAGAAACGTCCTGATCTTATCATTGACGGTCCTCTACAGTACGACGCTGCTATTATGGAAAACGTTGCTGCTTCTAAAGCACCAAACTCTCCAGTTGCAGGTAAAGCGACAGTATTTGTATTCCCAGACCTAAACACGGGTAACACAACTTACAAAGCGGTACAACGTTCAGCTGACCTAGTATCTATCGGTCCAATGCTGCAAGGTATGCGTAAGCCTGTAAACGACTTGTCTCGTGGCGCGCTAGTAGACGACATCGTGTACACCATCGCTCTAACAGCTATCCAAGCAGACCAAGAAGCTAAATAATCGCTTCTGACATCTAGTTGGATATAGATACAAAGCCCTCGATTCGTCGAGGGCTTTTTCTATTGCTGGCCAGAACACTTATTTGTTTTTTATACCAATCACTGCACAACCTATAATGACTGGTGCACAAAGCTTTCTCCCTATCGCCCCCATACCTAATCGACATTGCTCGTGCTTGTTCTTACACCGATTGACCCACTCCCAAAAATGCATTGGCTCCAAAGCAGCACGGTCCCTGTTCAATTTATCGACATTATTTACGTTTTAGCTAAACTTTTTTGCTAGGAAATACGTAAAAGCTACTGCAATGCACAAACTCATTGACTGCTAAGGAATATATATGAAGGATTTCATCAATACATCACTGATAAAGTTTGGTTTAGCTGCGTTTCTGATTAGTTTTTCTTCATTCAGCTTTTCCGCCCCGAGTATTAAAGGCGTCGATCAAGATATGTCCGGAGGAACGGTGACCGCTGAAATGGCTCATGCTGATGACAATGGGTGGATGGTTGTCCACCGAACAGACGAATCAATGAAGCCTGGTCCTGTTATCGGCTACGCTCCGTTAAAAATGGGAAAGAATGAAAACGTAAATGCAATTTTGATGGAACCAGTAGAATCAGGCGATATGCTGATGTTAATGGTCCACGGAGAGAAAGGTGGCATGAAGACTGGTGTGTTTGAGTATACGCTCGGCGCTAAAGAGGACGGTCCTGTAAAAGTGGACGGAAAGCTAGTGATGGACATCGTACGCGCTAAGTAAGGTGACGATGAATGAAAAAGTAAACTCCTACTCCCGGTATTTAGATGACACAAAAGTACTTAACGGCATTGCTAACCGTTAAGTACTTTTTCATTTGCGATGGAAGCAGCAAACTAGCCAATCCTTTCTCTTCCATGAGGAGTATTTAGGTCTAAATCAGGCCCTTTTGGTACAACTTGCGTCGGATTAATCCCAGTGTGGCTGAAGTAGTAGTGGCGTTTAATGTGATAGAAATCCGTCGTGTCTTCGACGCCTTCAACTTGATATAACTCTTTTAAGTAGCCTTGTATATTTTCGTAGTCTGCGATGCGCTGCTTGTTACACTTGAAATGCCCCACATACACCGCATCAAAACGAATAAGAGTCGTAAACAAACGCCAATCAGCCTCAGTAATTGTGTTCCCTGCTAAGTAACGATGCGTCGCTAAGTGAGCATCGATTTTATCTAACGCATTAAACAAAGAATCAAACGCTTCTTCATACGCCTCTTGTGTAGTCGCGAAGCCACAACGATACACTCCGTTGTTGACATTCGGATAAACAAAATCGTTCCACTCATCAATAACGTGTTTTAGATGATCTGGATAGTAGTCGTCGTGATTCCCTGTTAACGCATTGAATTCCGAATTGAACATGCGAATGATCTCTGACGACTCGTTTGACACAATAGTATTGGTCTTTTTATCCCAAAGTACAGGCACGGTTACGCGGCCCGTGTAATCGGGTTTGGCCTGCGTGTAAATTTGATACATGCGCATGTGACCAAACAATGGCTCAGGAAGCCCCATTTGCCAACCTTGGCTGAGCATATCAGGGCAAACGACCGTGACATCAATATGTGGTTCTAAACCTTTCAGCTTGCGGAAAATGAGGGTTCGATGTGCCCACGGACAAGCAAGAGAGACATACAAATGGTATCGACCGGACTCTGGTGTAAACTCCGCATCAGGGTCGTTTTTAACCCAGTTACGGAATCCGGCATCTTCGCGCACAAATTTGCCACCATTTGATTTTGTGTCATACCAGACATCTTGCCAAACACCTTCAACCAACTTACCCATGATTGCTCTCCTCTCGTTCTGTTTGTGTCTATATTAGCGTTTCCTATCAAACAGAGAATCATCGAACTTAGGACATCATGTTCAAGAAATTCGAATGTATAAATCAGACACATAAAAAAAGCGCGACCCGATGAAGGTGTCGCGCTTAAGCCCGTCACAGGCTGAATTTATACACTAACGTGTAAACAAGATACCGCGTGAACGTCATTACCTAAAATGGTTGGCTTTGTCTTCGCACACTCTTCGGTTGCTTGTGGGCAACGAGTGCGGAATACACAACCCGACGGTGGGTTGATAGGTGAAGGAAGATCACCCTCTAGCATTTGGATTTTCTTATTGCGCTCAATATCCGGGTCCGGGATCGGAACCGCAGACATCAGCGCACGCGTATATGGGTGCTTAGGATCAGCAAACAGAGCCTCGGCCTCGCCAAGTTCCACGGCATTACCTAAATACATAACTAAAACGCGATCTGAAATGTGTTTAACGACAGACAAGTCATGCGCAATGAATACCAGAGAAAGCCCTAACTCTTTTTGAATCTCTTTAAGTAGGTTAACCACCTGAGCTTGAATAGATACATCAAGCGCCGATACTGGCTCGTCACAAATGATCATCTTAGGCTTAAGGATAAGCGCACGCGCTATCCCGATACGCTGACACTGACCACCCGAGAACTCGTGTGGGTAACGGTTAATCACGTTAGGTAATAGGCCAACTTTCGCCATCATCTCTTTAACGCGATCTTTCACTTCCTGCTTAGACAGTTCTGGATAGAATGTCTCAAGAGGTTCAGCAATGATATCACCAACAGTCATACGCGGATTCAGCGATGCCAATGGGTCTTGGAAAATCATCTGAATTTCTTTACGCGTCTCACGGCGCTGAACGCTTTTCATTTTAGTAAGGTCTTGACCCAACCAAACTACTTGGCCGTCAGTAGCTTCAACCAGACCAATGATGGCACGAGCAAACGTCGATTTACCACAACCTGATTCACCTACTACACCAAGCGTTTCCCCTTCGTATAGTCGAACGTTCACGCCATCTACCGCTTTCAGGCTCGAAGGCTTTGACCACGGCCATGCCGACTTTGAGGCAATGCTGAAGTGAACTTTCAGCTCAGAAATGTCCAGAATTAGTTTTTTGTCTACTGCGTTCATTTGTTCCAAGCCTCCCATTCAGAAAAACATGCACGCTGACGACCATCACCAAATGGTGTCAGAATTGGCGCCTCGCGCTTACAACGATCCATCACACGGTGACAGCGCTCTTGATAAGGGCAGCCCGGCGGTAGACGAAGCAAGTTTGGTGGATTACCAGGAATGGTCGGCAGAATTTCACCCTCAGTATCGAGGCGAGGAATCGCCTTCAGCAGCCCCTCCGCATAAGGATGGCTTGGATTGTAGAAAATTTCGTTTACGTTGCCGTACTCCATGGTACGGCCTGCATACATCACCAGCACCTTGTCACACGAACCTGCAACCACACCAAGGTCGTGAGTGATCATGATGATCGCTGTGTTGAACTCAGATTTCAGCTCATTCAACAAGTCCATGATCTGTGCTTGTACCGTCACATCAAGTGCTGTTGTTGGCTCATCGGCTATAAGCAGTTTAGGACGACATAACAACGCCATCGCGATCATTACACGCTGACGCATACCGCCTGAAAACTCATGCGGGTACATCGTGATACGCTTACGCGCTTCAGGGATTTTTACCGCTTCCAGCATGCGTACTGATTCTTCAAATGCTTCCGCTTTGCCCATGCCTTTGTGCAGCATAAGCACTTCCATCAACTGATCACTGACTTTCATGTAAGGGTTCAGTGATGTCATTGGGTCTTGGAAGATCATTGCGATCTGTTCCGCACGCACTTTGTTCAGTTCTTTTTCTGGTAAGTTTAGGATTTCTTTGCCTTCAAACTTTGCGCTACCAGAAATAATACCATTCTTAGCCAAAAGGCCCATGATTGCGAATACGGTTTGAGATTTACCTGATCCCGACTCTCCAACGATACCTAAGGTTTCGCCTTGGTTGAGAGAGAAGTTCAAATCGTTTACTGCGGTTACGATACCATCTTGCGTGGTGAATTCGACGCGCAGATCTTTGACATCTAATAAGCTCATCATTGCTTCCTTAATCTTATCTTTTAATTATCTGTCTTTTGGATCCAGCGCATCGCGCAGGCCGTCACCAACGTAGTTGAAGCAGAATAGCGTCACAACCATGAACACTGCTGGGAATGCCAGCTGCCAGATTGCTACTTCCATTGTCTGTGCACCTTCTTGTAGAAGAGCGCCCCAACTTGTCATTGGTTCCTGGACACCAAGACCAAGGAATGATAGGAATGATTCCGTTAGAATCATACTTGGGATAAGCAGCGTAGAGTATACCGCTACAATACCCAGTACGTTCGGTACGATATGACGAGTAATGATTTTCCAGTTGCTTACACCACACACATGTGCCGCTTCGATAAACTCCTTGCTACGTAGACTAAGAGTCTGGCCACGTACGATACGCGCCATATCTAGCCATGCGATAGCACCAATCGCAACGAAGATCAGCATGATGTTACGACCGAAGAATGTTACCAGTACAATCACCAGGAACATAAACGGTACCGCGTATAAAATTTCTAGAATACGCATCATTACGCGGTCAACTTTACCGCCGATGAAACCAGATGCTGCGCCGTAGAGCGTACCAATCAGTACCGCTACAAATGCACCCATAACACCTACCATCAACGAAATACGACCTCCAATTAGCGTACGCACGTATAAATCACGGCCTAAGCTGTCAGTACCAAACCAATGGTCAGCATTCGGTGCAACGTGCATCGCGTACCAGTCAGTATCATCAAATGTGTACGGTGCGATCATTGGCAGGATAATAACCGCCAACGTCATTAGAACAAGAAGGAATAAGCTCACCATCGCCGCTTTGTTGCGCATGAAACGGATACGAGCATCTTGCCAAAGACTGCGACCTTCAATCTCCAAGTTTTCGGAGAATTTCTCAATCGCTTCTAGGTTTTCTTTTTTCGTTAACATAACCAAACGTCCCTGTTAGTAGCGAATTTTCGGGTCAATCATTGCAAGTAAAATATCTACAATCGCGTTGAATAGAATGAATAGGAAACCAATCAGAATGGTTACCCCCATTACTAGCGAGTAGTCACGGTTAAACGCAGCGTTAACGAATAGTTTACCAATACCAGGCAGACCAAAAATGGTTTCGATAACAACGGAACCGGTGATGATACCTACGAAAGCTGGGCCCATGTAAGAAACAACAGGGAGAAGTGCCGGCTTAAGAGCGTGTTTGATAATGATATAACGGTAACTTAGACCTTTAGCACGTGCCGTACGAATAAAGTTACTGTTTAGGGTTTCGATCATCGAACCACGCGTGATACGAGCAAAGGTAGCAACATACAGTAGCGACATACCAATAACAGGAAGCACTAAATACTGCCAGCTACCATCTTGCCAACCGCCCGCAGGGAAGATATTCCAATGAAGCGAGAATATGTAGATAAGCGCAGGCGCTAATACAAAGGATGGCATTACGACACCAAGCATCGCAGTCGACATAATGGTGTAATCAATCCAAGTATTTTGCTTGAGCGCAGCAATGGTACCGACGGTAACCCCCATTATCAAAGTAAAGATAAAGGCGATGAAGCCCACTTTAGCCGAAACAGGTAAGGCAACCGCGATCAGCTCGTTTACTGAGTAATCAAGGTATTTAAATGACGGTCCGAAATCACCTTGGATAACATTGGTCAAATACGTGGTGTATTGTTCAAATACAGGTTTATCCAAGCCATATTTAGCTTCGATGTTTGCCATTACTTCGGGTGGCAATGGACGCTCTGTCGAGAAAGGGTTTCCCGGTGCAAAGCGCATAAGAAAGAAAGATACGGTGATCAAAACCAACATTGTTGGGATCGCCTCAAATATCCTTTTTGCGATGAATTTAAGCATAAACTCACTCTTTCAGTCTGTGACAGTTAAATTAAAGAAGTCGTCCAATTCTTTTGGACTAAAGATAGGCGCTACATGCAATTTCTCACATGTAGGGCCTCATTTTTATAGTTCTATCGAGTTACGAATTACTCTGTGATGTAGAGATCTTTAGAGTAAATCTTGTCTTCCGCGTTATTTACTGGGAAGCCACCAACTTTCGGTGATAGTAGACGTGATTTCACGTACTGGTAGATAGGTGCGATTGGCATATCTTTTGCCATCAACTTCTCTGCTTCTAGGTAAAGTGCTTGGCGCTCTTCGTCAGAAGTTGAAGCAAATGCTTTGTTCATGATCGCATCGTACTCTTTGCTGTCGTAGTGAATACCACCAGTAGTGTTATTACTCATCATCAGCGTTAGGAAAGATGAAGCTTCGTTGTAGTCGCCACACCAACCTGCACGAGCAACCTCAAAGTTGCCAGAATCTTTGGTAGATAGGTAAGTTTTCCACTCTTGGTTTTCTAGCGTAACGTCTAGACCAAGTGTCTTCTTCCACATTGAACCCAGTGCAACCGCAAGTTTCTTGTGGTTCTCTGATGTATTGTATAGAAGGTTAAATTCAAGAGGGTTGTCTGCGCCGTAACCCGCTTCTTCCAATAGACGCGCAGCTTCTGCGTTACGCTCTTCTTGCGTCATTTTGCCGTATGCAGGAATTTCTGGGTTGAAACCTGCCGTAATTTCAGGTGTTAGGAAGTAAGCTGGCTTTTGACCTTGACCTAAAATCGCATCGGTCACAATGTTACGGTCAATCGCATAAGAAATCGCTTTACGCACACGAACATCATCAAACGGCTTTTTCTTCGTATTGAAGATGTAGTAGTAAGTACATAAGTTACCGGTTACAGACACTTCTTGTGGGTGCTCTTTCTTCAGACGCTTGAAGTGCTCTGTAGGCAGCTCGTTCGTGAAGTCGATTTCACCCGCTAGGAAGCGGTTCATTTCCGCTACTTGGTTCTCGATTGGTAGGAAAGTAACTTGGTCAAGCGTCGTGTTTTCGTTGTCCCAGTACTGTTCGTTACGTTTTAGAACCAAACGCTCGTTTACAACCCAGTTGTCAACAACATAAGCACCGTTACCTACAAAGTTCTCTGGCTTCGTCCATTGATCGCCGAACTTTTCAACAGTTGCTTGATGAACAGGTTTCACTGTCGTGTGGCCCATCATCATTACAAAATATGGTACTGCAGTATCTAACTCAACCACTAACGTGTGATCGTCAACCGCTTTAACACCTAACTCGCTCTTATCTTTTTTACCCGCAACAATGTCTTTTGCGTTCTTCATCTTGGTGTATTCCATGTACCAAGCATATGGAGAGGCGGTTGCTGGATCGACTGCGCGTTGGAAGCTGTAAACGAAATCACCTGCAGTGACAGGATCACCGTTTGACCATTTTGCGTCTTCACGTAAGTGGAAAGTGTATGTTTTGTTGTCTTCAGTTTCCCAAGATTCTGCAACACCAGGGATAGTGTTACCGTCCGCATCTTGGTTTACAAGGCCTTCAAGAAGATCGCGAATCACGTGGGATTCTGGAACACCTTGAGATTTATGAGGGTCTATTGTCGCAACTTCTGTACCGTTACCACGCACCAATTCTTGAACAGCAGCAAGTTTTGGCTCTTTAGAATCAGATTTAGCTTCAGGGGCTGGAGCCGGAGCAGGCTCAGCAGCTTGTTTCTCCGCAGGCTTTTCACCACAACCAGCTAGAGCGAGAGAAAGACCAGCACCAATAAATAAAGCGCGCGTGATTTTATTCTTATACATGCGTAAAACTCCAAATTTTTTCGTTAGCATCCATGACTTCTTTGTAAGGGCCTGGAACGGTCAGAGTTTTAGATTTTTTTAGTGCACTTTCTGAGCACAAAAGTCTAAAACCTTACAAAGACTGCGGCACACATTAGCAATCATTGAAGTAATTTGCCATAAAAATGTAGCAAAAAAACCAATAATGCTGACTAAACCACACATATATAGCAGTAAACTCTAACCCCAAAGCATTCACCAGCCAAATAAAGACCAGAAGCGACATTTAACAGGCGAAACTTTCGATTAATCTGAGTTTAAACTATTTACTAGCATCTTATGCTAGATATTTACACATCATTTAACATTTATGACAAATCAAGTCTAACAAATAATTGTTTATATATTGGGCAAAAAACTTTTATTGTGAAGAATATCACCAGACAAAAGATAGGAAATATCGAAACAAAGTGAGCAATACAATGAAGATAAATACAAAAAAAGCTAAGTGCCATTAGCACTTAGCTTTTTTCACTAGAATGCGGGTTAGTTCTATTTTTCCCAACGCTGTGCAGCTTGATGATCGGTGTCGCGCGACTCAACCCAACGATCTTCATTCGTCGTACGCTCTTTTTTCCAAAATGGTGCTTGGGTTTTCAGATAATCCATGATGAACTCGCACGCATCAAATGCCGCGCCGCGGTGCGCACTGGAAACGCCCACAAATACAATTTGATCACCGCTATCCATGTCTCCGACACGATGAATCACGCGTACACCTAATAGTGGCCAGCGAGACTCAGCTTGATCGCAAATGTCGCTCAAGCTCTTCTCTGTCATCCCCGGATAGTGCTCTAGATGTAAACCAATGACATTATCCCCAAGGTTCATATCTCGAACTTTACCAACGAATGTAACGACAGCGCCGGCAGCCGTCCCTTCAGATAGACGTTGATATTCTTGCTCAACCGAAAAATCTTCAATTTGTACAGAAACACGAGAATCCATCTTAACCCCCAGTTACCGGCGGGAAAAACGCAACTTCGTCACCTGCTTTTACTTGTGTATCCAAAGGGACGATGGATTGGTTCACTGCAGCAAGTAGCTTTCCTGGCTCGAGCGCTAAATCCCACTTGCCATCTTTCTCAGTGCCTTCTTCCACTAGATGTGCACGAATTGATTCAACCGTCTCAAACGGCCCGTCTAACTCGACACTGTCGATGCCAATCAGTTCGCGAGTTTGAGCAAAGAAAAGTACTTTAATCATGATTCCACCTTAAAGTGACCAGATTTACCACCCGTTTTCTCTAATAGACGAACTTGACCAATAACCATGTCTTTTTGTACTGCTTTACACATATCGTAAATCGTTAGAGCAGCAACGGAAGCTGCCGTGAGCGCTTCCATTTCCACGCCAGTTTTACCCGCAAGTTTACATACTGATTCGATGCGAACTTTGTTTTCTGCTTCGATAGCTTCCAGTTGAACTTCAACTTTAGAGAGTAGTAGCGGATGACAAAGTGGAATCAAATCCCAGGTTTTCTTCGCAGCTTGAATACCAGCAATACGAGCCGTCGCAAATACATCACCTTTATGGTGCTGGCCAGAGACAATCAGTTGAAGTGTTTCTGGGGCCATGTGAACAAATGCTTCAGCACGAGCTTCACGAACCGTCTCCGTTTTTGCTGACACGTCAACCATGTTTGCTTCGCCAGAAGCATTGATATGTGTAAATTGGGTCATTGTTTTTCCTTCGCTTTTAGGAAAGGTTATACAGATAGGTGTGGCATGAAGTTACAAGGGCGATGACTTGCATCCAACTGCTGTTTAATAATTTTTGTCCAGCCTGTGCGGCACGCACCAGTTGAACCTGGCATTGCGAAGATCACGGTGTGGTTAGCAAAACCAGCAATCGCACGAGACTGAATCGTAGACGTACCGATCTCTTCGTACGACACCATACGGAACAACTCACCAAAACCTTCAACTTCTTTATCAAATAGAGGCTTAAGTGCTTCTGGCGTGCTATCACGTGAGGTGAAACCTGTACCGCCAGTAATCATGATCGCTTGTACGCTTTCATCAGCAATCCATTGAGAAACAATCGCGCGGATCTTGTACATGTCATCAATAACAATTTGCTTGTCTACTACGTTGTGACCCGCTTCTTGAGCATGCTCAGCTAGGTAACGACCAGAGGTATCGTTTTCTTCAGTACGAGTGTCAGATACCGTTAGAACGGCAATATTTGCAGGTTGGAATTTGCTTTCAGCGTGACCCATTTGTTCACCTATTCTCTTAATTAGCTTTGATACGCTTGGTATCGATTCGGAAAAAGTTAGAGCCAGCTTATCAGTGAGCTCGCTCTAAAAATTGAATGAAGTTAGCCGCCGATAGACGCGAGGTGTGGCGTCATACCAGTATTGCCATCATGCAAGAAATGGCTTACCGACTTGGTTTGTAACTGCGCCTGGATACGTTCAATAAGCTCACTCTCTTGCTCATCACGTTCCAAAAGATCACGCATTTCTACACCGTGGTCTCCAAACAGACATAGGTGCAGCTTACCCATCGCAGAAACGCGCAGTCGGTTGCAGCTTTCACAAAAGTCTTTTTCATAAGGCATGATAAGACCTATTTCACCCTTGTAATCAGGATGAACAAATACTTGCGCAGGACCATCATTATGCGAGCGCACTTTCAGCAACCAACCATTTGCAATTAGCTGGTTACGAATTGCCACTCCGGATACATGGTGCTTATTAAATAGCTCATCCATCTCACCCGTTTGCATCAACTCAATGAAACGCAGTTGGATTGGACGATCTTTTATCCAGTTAAGAAACGCTGGCAGCTCGTGATGGTTCAGATCTTTCATCAACACCACATTAACTTTTACTTGCTCATAACCGACCTCGAACGCACGTTCGATACCATTCATGACTTCAGTAAACTTATTTTCACCTGTGATTTGATGAAACATACGCGGGTCAAGGCTATCCACACTGACATTAATGTGGGTTAAACCCGCTTCACGCCAATCTGCGACTTGTTTTGCCATACGATAGCCATTGGTTGTCGTTGCAACTTTTTGAATGCCAGGCGTCGCCGCTACTGAATGGATAATGTCGGTAAAATCTTTGCGTAAGCTAGGCTCACCACCAGTGATGCGCACTTTTGACGTGCCACAATCAGCGAATGCTTTTACGACCCGTTTGATTTCAGGGAGAGATAAAAAAGACGAGTTTTTATTGCCCGAAGGCTTATAGCCATCAGGAAGGCAATAGGTACATTTGAAATTACATACGTCGGTCACAGACAGACGCAAGTAATAAAACTTACGATGAAATTTGTCTTCGAATTGTTGCGCCACGGAACACCTTTCCAAACACGGGAGGCATGGCCATTTCCAATCATGCCCTTGTGACAGTATGCCACTGGCTCAAAACGCTTATCCAAGGACTTAGCAATAGTGAGCTCGGAGTTATGGCAACCAGAGATATGAAATCTCTGATAGCTTTGCGGTGTAAAATACTTAATATTTGTAATGGAATCCAGACTTGAGTGATAAAAAACTCTCTAGAGACACAATTTACCGCTAAGTGAGTACCTTTAAGACACTCCTTAAGATAAATTGTAGCCGTTTTTTATTAGATTATTAGAAGAACATAATGAATATCTACACAGATAAAAAAGTGGTCGCTGTTGGCGGTGGTCATGGCTTAGGTCGAATGCTGGCCGCATTACGAGATTTTGGCAGCAATGCAACTGGGATTGTTGCCACGACTGACAATGGTGGTTCAACAGGAAGAATTCGTCACTGCCAAGGAGGAATCGCTTGGGGAGACACACGTAACTGTATTAATCAGCTCATTACAGAGCCTTCGATCAGTTCTATGATGTTTGAATATCGCTTCAAAGGCACTGGCGAACTTGATGGTCATAATCTTGGTAATTTGATGCTTACTGCACTCGATAACTTATCGGTCAGACCTTTAGATGCCATTAATCTGATTCGCAATATGTTAAAAGTCGACGTTAACATCCTTCCTATGTCCGAACACCCTTCGGATCTTTCCGCGTTATCCGTAGATGGGAAGTGGGTTACGGGAGAAACAAATGTCGACGAAATGAAAGCAGACTTGCGACGTTTGGATCTTTCACCAGAAGTGCCTGCTACCAAAGAAGCCATCACAGCTTTGGCGGAAGCGGACGCGATTATTCTTGGCCCTGGCAGTTTTTTAACTAGTATCATGCCTCCTTTATTGCTGCCTGAACTCGGCAAAGCGATTGCAGCAAACACAAAAGCAAAAGTCATTTTTGTTGCTAACCTGAGTCCAGAATACGGCCCAGCGGGACGAATGACGATGGCTCAAAAATTAGAATGGTGTGAACGTGCCTGTCAAGGAAGAAAAATAGACGTGGTTCTAGCAGAGAAAACCGAGCAAGACGTCTTAAGTCAATGGAATGTAGTGACGGAGTCACTCGCCTCCTATAACCGAGACTGGCGTCACGATAGAAACAAGCTCAAACTAGCGATTGAAAATCAGCTACAACTTTCTATTTAAGAGCACGTTACCTGGCTAGCGCCCTCTTTTAAGGTGTTTATTGATAATGAAAACCCTTCTGTCATCGAAGGGTTTTAGTTCAGGCATCCAGTAAAAACAGATGTTTACTAAGAAAAAATGGTTAATAGAAAAAATAGCTACTGTCGCCAAGAGCGATAAGCATCTCGAGTTTCGTGCAAAAGATCGAACATAGCCTCTAACTCCTCAGACTCCGCAGTCAACTCACCGGCTTTCGCTTTTTTGTCTATGGACATAGCCAGTTCACAAAGGCGATCTGCCCCAAAGCTCGCAGCACTACTTTTCAACGCGTGGCTGATTTCTTTTGAGTAAGCTAATCGCTCTGCCCCCTGCAGTTGGGATAAGTTCTCGATATAGGTATCCATTTCTCCTAGGAAGATATCGAACAGTACAGGTACGTTGTCACTGCCAATTTCCATCGACAGTTCATCTATTTTTTGCTGATTTAATACATTTACACTCATACTTTTTGCCGCTCTTCCTTGCCGTTCCATGCCTGTAACTTGCGGTAAATCGTCGACGGACTGACATCAAGATATCCCGCCGCTCGAGGAATATTGCCATCACATGCTTCAATCGCTTGCTCGATTGCCATTTTTTCCGTCATCCATAATGGCATAATCTCAGATGCGGTCATCGCTTTCGGCTCAATTAATTTAGCCACAGACGACGGACGGTCAAGCGGTTGATTCAACGGTGGCGGTAACATGTCCAACGTAATCTCTTTACCGTTGTTTAGAACAACGATATTGCGTAGCACGTTTTGTAACTGACGAACGTTACCCGGCCACTCATAGCTGTTGAATCGCTCGATGACATCAGGCGCAAAACGTATGAAGCTTTTTCCTTCTTCGTGTGACATGTAACCTAGCAGTGAGTATGCAATTTCAATAACATCTTCGCCTCGTTCGCGTAAAGGCGGTAAATGCAAAGGAATGACATACAAACGATAGTACAAATCTTCACGGAATCGACCTTCTTGTACCTCTTTCCAGGGATCACGGTTAGTGGCACAAACAAAGCGCACATCCACGCTCTTCATTTTTGAGGAACCCACTTTTTGGAATGTGCCCGTTTGAATAAATCGTAGCAACTTGGTTTGTAAATCCAAGTCCATCTCACAAAGCTCATCTAGAAAAAGTGTGCCGCCATCCGCTAACTCAGCTGCCCCTTGACGATCATTCGCAGCGCCAGTAAAGGCCCCTTTTACGTGACCAAACAGTTCACTCTCAATCAAATCTTTTGGAATTGCAGCACAGTTAATTGCAATAAAAGGTTTGTCACCACGTTTACTTGCTGCGTGAATAGCCTCGGCACATACCTCTTTACCAGTACCACTTTCACCTGTGATAAAAATACTCGCTTTACTGCTCGCCGCTGAATCTATCGTACGGTAAACCTGCTGCATGGTTTGGCTACTGCCGATAAACCCCTGATAGCTCTGATTGCCTGGATTATCGGCTTCATTTTTTAGCTTGGTCGCTTTACGAATTGCATTGTTAACCGTGACACGTAAACGGTCTGCTTCACACGGTTTAATTAGAAAGTCTTGTGAGCCATGACGCATGGCCTCGACAGCGGTATCGATAGAACCGTGAGCGGTCATAAAAATTATAGGTACGTCGGGATGACTCTTTTTAACGGCATGTAAAACGTCCATCCCCGTCATATCTGGCAGACGGAGATCGAGTAAAATAAGATCTGGAATTCGATGATTTAGGCTCTCAATGGCATCCCTACCTGTGCCGACAATATTGATATCTATGCCAAGCGGTGTCAGGTATGAGCGGTACAGAGCCGCAACAGATGCGGTGTCCTCGACCATTAAAAGGTAACGAGACTTTGGGCCTTCGGGTTTTTGTTGCATAACCTAGCTATTATTTTGTTGTGTTTTAAACAATAATCGCATTACGCTTTGCATTTTGCAAATAACATTAGCTAAATTATGGGCAAAGGAAAAAATTCAAAAATAATATCAATTATTTAAAAAGTGGCACAAACCATGCTGTAACCATTGTGACCCCTCGGGTCAGCTAGCCAACTGACGTTGTTAGTGAACGATATGTTCACAAAACAAGCCAATAGACCCGACTGCCTATTGGCTTCTTTTTTTACAAGCGACCTAAAATGCTTGGATAGTTAAATCGGTAAGTTTGTTCAACTATTTGCGATGAACTGCGCTCGTAGTTTTTCAATCTCATCACGCTTTTGTGCCGCTAACTCAAATTCTAAATCTTGCGCATGCTGATACATCGCTGCCTCCAGTCGACTGATTTCTTTTTCTAGCTGCTGAGGGGACAGTGCCTCGTAAGTTTGCGAAGGCTCCGCCACTTTCGATAATGGTACCTGTTTAGTGTTACGCTGGCGTTTAGACTTAGTGATATCGCCAAGTTCCATGATGTCTTTGATATTTCGTTTGAGCGCTTGTGGCGAAATACCCATTTCTTCGTTGTACGCTTCCTGCTTCTCGCGACGACGGTTAGTTTCATCCATCGCCTTTTTCATTGAGTTGGTGATTCGGTCAGCGTATAAAATCGCCTTACCTTCGATGTTTCGTGCAGCACGACCAATGGTCTGAATGAGTGAGCGTTCAGACCGCAAGAAGCCCTCTTTATCCGCATCCAAAATTGCAACTAACGAGACCTCTGGCATATCCAGGCCCTCTCTCAATAAGTTTATTCCCACCAGCACGTCAAATTCCCCAAGACGAAGGTCACGGATAATTTCCACACGCTCAACAGTATCAATGTCTGAGTGTAAATAACGTACCTTAACATCATGTTCGTGAAGGTATTCGGTGAGATCTTCAGCCATTCGTTTGGTCAGTGTTGTAACCAGAACTCGTTCATCTTTAGCTGCGCGAATACGGATCTCAGACAATAGGTCGTCGACTTGGGTCGCTACTGGGCGAACTTCCAACTCAGGGTCAAGCAAGCCTGTAGGACGAACGACTTGATCCGCTACATCACCCGCCGATTTTTCTAGTTCGTAATTTCCAGGAGTAGCAGAGACGAAAATCGTTTGTGGCGCTAGTGCTTCAAACTCCTCAAACTTCAGTGGACGATTATCCAAAGCTGAAGGTAACCGGAAACCAAACTCCACCAGCGTTTCTTTACGCGAACGGTCGCCTTTATACATGGCACCTATCTGCGGTACTGTCACGTGAGATTCATCGATGATCAACAAGCCATCATGAGGTAAGTAGTCAAACAGGGTTGGTGGCGGCTCACCTTCCGAGCGTCCACTGAGATAACGAGAATAGTTTTCGATACCGGAGCAAAAGCCCAACTCATTCATCATTTCGATATCGAATTGAGTGCGCTGGCTAATTCGCTGCTCTTCCAGTAGCTTGTTGTTATCTAGAAGCTGCTTTTTGCGCACTTCTAGTTCGACTTTAATATTTTCAATCGCTTCAAGAATGCGATCTCTTGGCGTCACATAGTGCGTCTTGGGATAGATGGTATAGCGCGGCAAGTCTCGTTGTTTCACCACGCCTGTCAATGGATCGAACACACTGATGCAATCCACCTCATCGTCAAACATCTCAACGCGCACAGCGTCTTGGTCTGATTCAGCAGGGAATATATCAATCACCTCGCCACGGACACGGAACTGCCCCCGCTCAAAAGCAACATCATTGCGCGAGTATTGGAGCTCCGCTAGGCGACGAAGCATATCACGCTGATCAATCACATCTCCACGTCGCAAATGAAGCATCATTTGTAAGTAGGATTCCGGATCACCCAAACCATAGATAGCTGAAACCGAAGCAACGATAATAGCGTCTTTCCGTTCCAATAAAGCTTTAGTGGCAGACAGTCGCATTTGCTCAATGTGGGCGTTAACCGAAGCGTCCTTTTCAATGAAAGTATCTGTTGTGGGAACATATGCTTCAGGTTGGTAGTAATCATAGTAAGAAACAAAATACTCAACCGCATTATTAGGAAAGAATGACTTCATCTCACCATATAACTGAGCAGCAAGCGTTTTGTTTGGCGCAAGTAATATTGCAGGTCGTTGGGCTTGAGCAATCACATTCGCTAGTGTGAAGGTTTTACCTGAGCCTGTGACCCCCAACAATGTTTGATGTGCTAGCCCAGCATCGAGCCCCTCAAGCAACTGATTGATCGCTCCTGGTTGATCGCCCGACGGCTGATAATCGGAGACCAATTCATAGACTTTACTCATACCCTTCCTCAATTTTACTGCGCTAAGGCTGTATATATATACACCTTAGCTAATGAAATCTACGTCTATCGAGAATTTACCCATCATTGTTAATAAATTTTCTTGTTTGTCTAGAATGCTATAGCCATACAAAAGTGACTCTGATATAGTACTTCGCCCTAGTTGAAGAGCTACACACATTCTTCACATTATAGTTTCCACAACTTTTCCCCAAAAATTAGCTTAAAACTTTCTTATCCCCAAAAGATTGATTTTTATCCACTTTGAATACCTTTTGATTAACATCGATAAATCTCTGTTTTATTTGCTTATTTTACGCATAATTCCGACTAAAAATTCATTAAATAAAAGCTTAGTTGCATATCAATTTTCTTTACCCAGATCTCATCAACATACTTATCCACAAATTTAGTGGATAACTAACCTCGAGCCTTTACTGGCAAGCCATACAGAAAAGTAAAGCCCTTAACTCAATATTTTTTGCTAAAAATGTATTTTTTTACTGTTGACAGTAGTTTGAGTGCTCGGTAAGATTCGTCCCGCTTTCAAGCAAAGCAATTCCTCCTTAGCTCAGTTGGTAGAGCGACGGACTGTTAATCCGCAGGTCGCTGGTTCGAGCCCAGCAGGAGGAGCCAGATTATAGAAAAGCCGTGTCGCAAGACACGGCTTTTTTTGTATCTTAATCGCCAGGAAATCTAAGCCAATCTAGGCGCCATAAAATCACACCGAAATAAGTTCAAATTACAGAACTCATAACATTGTCATAGATAGTGTTCTCACAGTACCACACATTTAATTCTGTCTCTTTCCTAGCAAAAAACAATCATAACTAATTGAATCTATTATTAATGCAATTTAATCATTGAAAAAATGAAAAGCATTCATTTTACTCATAATAAATAAATCCATACGATTAAAAGGGTTAAGAATGGTTCCGTCCTACTCGTCGCCTCCATTCTAATTATCAATAACTTAGGGATTTACTTATGACTATTCCGACAACTGACATGCTAGATGCATGGGCTGGATTTACTGCTGGTGAATGGCAAAACTCTGTCAACACTCGTGACTTCATCCAAAAAAACTATACACCCTATGAGGGAGACGAGTCTTTCTTAGCCGAGGTTAGCAAATCCACTTCAGCATTATGGAACCAAGTGCTTGAAGGCATAAAACAAGAAAGCCGCACACACGCCCCTATTGATTTTGACACAGACTTGCCCTCAACAATCACTTCCCACGATGCAGGCTACATCAACAAAGATCTGGAAAAGATCGTTGGCTTACAAACTGATCAACCGCTAAAACGTGCAATCATCGCCAATGGCGGGATTCGCATGGTAAAAAACTCGTGCGAAGTTTATGGCCGCGAACTGGATCCAACGGTTGAAAAGATCTTCACTGAATACCGTAAAACTCACAACAAAGCGTGTTTCGACCTTTACACCAAAGAAATTCTAGCCTGTCGTAAATCCGGTATCATCACGGGCCTTCCTGATGCCTATGGCCGTGGTCGTATCATTGGTGACTATCGCCGTCTCGCCCTATACGGTATCGACTTCTTAAAAGCAGACAAAAAAGAACAATACAACTCAACACAAACGTTCTTAGAACAAGGCAACGATCTTGAGAAAACACTTCGTCTTCGCGAAGAAATAGCCGATCAAGTTCAAGCGCTTGAAGACATTCGTCAAATGGGTCTGAAATACGGCATTGATATGTCGCTACCTGCTAAAACAGCACAAGAAGCGATCCAATTTACCTACTTTGGCTACCTAGCGGCGGTTAAATCGCAAAACGGCGCAGCAATGTCACTGGGCCGTACTTCGACTTTCCTAGACGTCTATCTAGAACGCGATATCGCAAACGGTTTGATTGATGAATCACAAGCGCAAGAAATGATTGACCACTTCATCATGAAGCTACGGATGGTTCGCTTCCTACGCACACCAGAATACGATTCATTGTTCTCTGGCGACCCAATCTGGGCGACAGAAGCCATGGCAGGTATGGGTGTTGATGGCCGTACGCTAGTATCTAAAACGACATTCCGATACTTACATACGCTACATACTATGGGCCCTGCTCCTGAGCCAAACATGACGATTCTTTGGTCAGAGCAATTACCTGAAGCGTTCAAACAATATGCTGCAAAAGTGTCGATTGATACCTCTTCGGTTCAATACGAAAACGACGATCTAATGCGTCCTGATTTCGACAATGACGACTACGCGATTGCCTGTTGTGTGAGCCCGCAGGTTGTTGGTCAGCACATGCAATTCTTTGGTGCACGTGCCAACCTTGCAAAAGCATTGCTTTACACCATCAATGGTGGTATCGATGAAAAATCGAAAGCGCAAGTGGGTCCGGTAGTGGACAAAGTTCAAGATGAAATTCTCGACTTTGACGCTTTGATGCCTCGTTTCGACAATATGTTGGAGTGGCTAGCAACGCAATACGTCACAGCGTTGAACATCATCCATTACTCACATGACCGTTACAGCTACGAAGCATCACTGATGGCATTGATGGATCGCGACGTGCACCGCACCATGGCGTGTGGTATTGCAGGTCTGTCTGTTGTCGCTGACTCTTTGGCGGCAATTAAATACGCGACCGTGAAACCTGTTCGTGATGAAGATGGCATCGCCGTTGATTTTGAAATCGAAGGTGATTATCCAAAATTTGGTAACAATGATGCCCGTGTTGATGACATCTCTTGTGATCTGGTTGAGCGCTTCATGAAGAAAATTCAGAAGATGCACACCTACCGCGAAGCAGTGCCAACTCAATCGATCCTAACGATCACATCTAACGTGGTTTACGGCAAAAAAACGGGTAATACACCAGATGGCCGTCGCGCAGGTATGCCTTTTGGGCCGGGTGCAAACCCAATGCACGGTCGTGATGAAAAAGGGGCGGTTGCGTCTTTGGCATCGGTATCTAAACTGCCGTTTGCTTACGCGAAAGATGGTATTTCTTACACCTTCTCAATTGTGCCTAACGCACTGGGTAAAGATGAATTAAGTCAGAAGAAAAACCTAGCCGCGCTAATGGATGGTTACTTCCATCACGAAGCAAGCAACGAGGGCATTGCGATTGAAGGTGGTCAACACCTTAACGTCAACGTTCTGGACCGAGAGATGTTATTGGATGCGGTTGAACATCCAGAGAAATACCCTCAGTTGACGATTCGAGTGTCTGGTTATGCGGTACGTTTTAACTCTCTAACGACAGAGCAACAGCAAGACGTCATCACTCGTACCTTCACAAGTAAGATATAAACACAGTCCATCAAGCACTCAGAAAGTTTAAATAATTAGCTTGTAAATATGCGTTGCCCGCCTCTCTTTTCTACCTGGAAGAGGCGGGCTTTTTTTAAAATCACACATTAGATGAAAATTAATAGGTAGTATCCTCTCGCTAACAATACATTCAGCAAACGATTCAATTTCTTATTGATTCATCAAAATAGATCAAATAGACGACTATTTTTCCATCGTGTATGTAAAACCACATCGTTCACTGGTTGTTATTGGTGTCACAAAACACGATAATATCAAGATCGGATTTTAAGAACGTAATAACTATGACCGAATATATTTTGTTGTTGGTCGGCACTGTGCTGGTGAACAACTTTGTACTGGTGAAGTTTTTGGGCCTATGTCCTTTCATGGGCGTGTCCAAAAAACTGGAAACAGCAATAGGTATGGGCTTAGCGACAACTTTTGTGCTAACGCTCGCGTCAGTGTGTGCGTATTTAGTGGAAAGCTACATCCTTCGTCCACTGGGTATTGAGTACCTTCGAACCATGAGTTTTATTTTGGTGATAGCCGTTGTGGTGCAGTTCACCGAAATGGTTGTGCACAAAACCAGCCCGACGCTTTATCGCTTGCTTGGCATTTTCTTACCGCTGATCACAACAAACTGCGCAGTATTGGGCGTGGCACTTCTTAACATTAATGAAAACCATAACTTTATTGAATCGATCATCTACGGCTTCGGCGCCGCTGTTGGTTTCTCATTGGTGTTGATACTTTTTGCATCCATGCGAGAGCGCATAGCCGCCGCCGACGTTCCTGTACCTTTTAAAGGTGCATCAATAGCAATGATTACAGCAGGTTTAATGTCACTCGCCTTTATGGGCTTTACAGGTTTGGTGAAGTAAGCGATGAGTACGATTTTAATTGCGATTATCGCGTTAGCGGTTCTGGCTGCGATTTTCGGCGCGATACTTGGTTTTGCTTCTATTCGCTTTAAAGTTGAAGCGGACCCTATTGTGGATCAAATCGACGCCATTTTACCGCAAACTCAATGCGGTCAATGTGGCTACCCTGGTTGCCGTCCTTATGCTGAAGCAATTGCAAATGGCGATCACATCAACAAATGTCCCCCTGGAGGCCAGGCAACAATCGAAAAGCTCGCCGACTTAATGGGTGTTGAGCCAGAAGAATCTGCGCACGATCTCGACAGCAAAATTCCAACCGTTGCGTTTATTCATGAAGACATGTGTATTGGCTGCACTAAGTGTATTCAGGCGTGTCCGGTGGATGCAATTGTAGGCGGAACAAAGGCGGTCCATACCGTAATCAAAGACGAATGTACGGGCTGTGACTTGTGTGTTGACCCATGTCCGACTGATTGTATTGAAATGATTCCTGTGGCAACGACCACAGAAAGCTGGAAGTGGCAACTTCACTCCATTCCAGTACTTAACATTACGGATGCTGCCGACAATGCAGCGAACGTGAAAGATTCAATTAAGTAAGGTTTCACATGTTGTCTTTGATTGAACAAATTCGTACAGGCGCGCTTTGGGATTTCCCAGGTGGTGTGCATCCGGCAGAAAATAAAAAGCAGTCCAACAAAACTGAACTCGCTCATGCGGCTATCCCGTCAGAAATTGTATTGCCGCTAAAACAGCACATTGGTAAAGCGGGTAACCTACTGGTTGCCGAAGGTGACTACGTATTAAAAGGTCAGCCATTAACGCAATCGGAGACCGGCTTTACGGTTCCAGTGCATGCTCCAACATCCGGTACGCTCACCGCGATTGAGCCACGAACTGTCGCGCACCCTTCTGGGTTAAGTGAGTTGTGCGCAGTCATCACGCCTGATGGGAAAGATGCGTGGTGTGAGAGAAAACCCGTCGCAGATTACCAACAAGAAACCCCTGACGCACTGATTGATATTATTCGTCTCGCTGGTATTTCTGGTATGGGTGGCGCAGGCTTCCCTACTGCAAAAAAAATCCAATCAGGTTTTGCTCGTACCGAGATTCTTATCGTTAATGCAGCAGAGTGCGAGCCATACATCACGTCTGATGACAAGCTCATGCAAGAACATGCCGAAGAGCTTATTCAAGGTATCGAAATTGTCGAACATATCCTGACACCAAAGCTCACGATTATTGGCATTGAAGACAACAAGCCAGAAGCAATCAAAGCGCTAGAAGCTGCGGCTATAAACAAAGATATCGTTATTCGCGTTATCCCGACTAAATACCCTTCTGGCGGTGAAAAACAGCTGATCAAAATTTTAACCAATAAAGAAGTACCAAGTGGCGCGATTCCAGCCGATATTGGTATTTTGGTTCAGAATGTTGGTTCTCTTTACGCTATAAAACGCGCAGTCATCGACGGTGAACCGATGATAAAGCGCATCGTGACTCTCACTGGTAAAACCTTCAAACAACCACGCAACGTTTGGGCATTGTTAGGGACACCAGTACAAGCACTGTTGGATGAGTTTGGCTATAAAGCAGATAAGAAGTTACAGCGTTTAATTATGGGTGGGCCAATGATGGGCTTTACCCTTCCTCACTCCCAAGTGCCGATTACCAAGACAGCAAACTGTATCCTTGCTCCGACTCGTCGTGAGATCTCTCCGCACCAGTATGAGATGGAATGTATTCGCTGTAGCCAATGTGCAGAAGCGTGCCCTGCTTCGCTGCTGCCTCAACAACTGCAATGGCATGCGAAAGCTGAAGAGTATGACAAACTCGAAGAATTAAACTTAAAGGATTGTATCGAGTGCGGCGCTTGTGCGTTTGTATGTCCAAGTGAAATTCCGCTTGTACAGTACTACCGCCAAGCGAAAGCAGAAATTAGAACTAGAACACAAGAAGCGGAAGCTGCAGAGCGAGCAAAACTGCGTTTTGAAGAGAAAAAAGCGCGTATGGAACGCGAAAAAGCAGAACGTGAAAATCGCTTCAAGAAAGCTGCCGATCAACGCCGAAAAGAGATGAAGTCTTCTGGTAGCGATGATGCGATAGCAGCAGCGATCGCACGAGTGAAAGCTCAAAAGACAGAAACCACTGAAAAAGCAGAGCCAGCAGTAAAACCAGCCGTAGCGGCAGCCATTGCCAAAGCGAAGGCTAAACAAGCGGCAGCAGCTAAAGCAGGCTCTAGTGAACCTGATAACTCAGAAATGGCAAAACTGCGCGAAGAACGCAAACGTCTTGCTCGCGAACGTAAAGCGCAAAAAGAACAAGGCGAAACGCCAGACAATAACGCTGATGATAAAAAATCGGCAGTTGCGGCCGCCATCGCCCGAGCTAAAGCGAAAAAAGCACAACAAGAAGATTCAACTGAATCTGTAGAATCGGAAACGTCTGCGCAGCAAGACGGCGATCCGAAAAAAGCCGCGGTTGCTGCTGCCATTGCACGTGCCAAAGCACGTAAAGCGAAGCAAGCAGACTCAACTGAAGCGGAAGAAGCTGACGCACCTGCTGAGCAAACCGACGATCCGAAAAAAGCCGCGGTTGCTGCTGCCATTGCACGTGCCAAAGCACGCAAAGCGAAGCAAGCAGACTCAACTGAAGCGGAAGAAGCTGAAGCACCTGCTGAGCAAACCGACGATCCGAAAAAAGCCGCAGTTGCCGCTGCAATTGCTCGAGCCAAAGCGCGCAAAGCGAAGCAAGCAGACTCAACCGAAGCGGAAGAAGCTGACGCACCTGCCGAGCAAACCGACGATCCGAAAAAAGCCGCAGTTGCCGCTGCAATTGCTCGAGCCAAAGCGCGAAAAGCGAAGCAAGCAGACTCAACTGAAGCGGAAGAAGCTAAAGCACCTGCTGAGCAAACCGACGATCCGAAGAAAGCCGCAGTGGCTGCTGCCATTGCACGTGCCAAAGCGCGTAAAGCGAAACAAGCAGACTCAACTGAAGCGGAAGAAGCTGACGCACCTGCCGAGCAAACCGAAGATCCGAAGAAAGCTGCCGTGGCTGCTGCCATCGCTCGAGCCAAAGCGCGCAAAGCGAAGCAAGAAACGCAAACTGAGCCTGTTGAAGACGCAACTTCTGAAGAACCAGAAGTGGATCCGAAAAAAGCCGCGGTTGCCGCAGCAATTGCACGCGCGAAGGCTCGTAAAGCGAAACAAGCAGACTCAACTGAAGCGGAAGAAGCTGAAGCACCTGCCGAGCAAACCGAAGATCCGAAAAAAGCCGCCGTGGCAGCTGCCATTGCACGTGCCAAAGCGCGCAAAGCGAAGCAAGAAACGCAAACAGAGCCTGTTGAAGAAGCAGCTTCCGAAGAACCAGAAGAGGATCCGAAGAAAGCCGCGGTTGCCGCAGCAATTGCGCGCGCGAAGGCACGCAAAGCGCAACAAGAAGCTAATAAAAATAATACTGAGGAGAACGAGTAGTGTCGTTTTTTATTGCCAGTTCACCGCATACCCACAGTCGTCGTAGTACGCCAGACTTAATGAAATGGGTGGCACTTTGCGCACTTCCAGGTTTAGTAGCTCAAACCTACTTCTTTGGCTGGGGTACGCTTATTCAACTGATTTTTGCCATTGCAGTCGCTGTATCCCTTGAAGCCTTAGTCATGATCTGTCGTAAACGCTCACCAATGAGAGCGCTACGTGATAACAGTGCAATAGTTACCGCTTGGTTGTTAGCCGTTGCTATACCACCATGGTCTCCGTGGTGGATTATGGTGATCGGGCTTATTTTTGCGATAGTAATCGCTAAACACCTCTATGGTGGCCTTGGACAAAACTTATTCAACCCTGCAATGGTCGCTTATGTGGTCTTGTTGATCTCTTTCCCAGTACAAATGACGAGTTGGAGTGCACCGACATCACTCATACCTGATCATGTAAATTTTGCAGATACACTCTCTTTAATTTTTACGGGCTATGATTACGACGGCTTATCACTTCAGCAAGTTCGCTCAGGAGTTGAGGGCGTGACAATGGCGACACCACTTGATGCATTTAAGACTGGCATTCTTACAGGTGCCACTCCAAGCGAAGTAATGTCGCAGCCAATATTTGATGGCTTAGGTGGTATTGGTTGGCAATGGGTAAACCTTGCTTACCTTCTTGGCGGCATAGTCATGATCAAAAAGCGTATCATCCAATGGTATATTCCAGCAGGTTTCCTTGCGAGTCTGACTCTGTTTAGCCTAGTGTTCACGTTGCTGACGCCAGGGGAAACTGCGTCGCCAGTTTTACACTTGTTATCTGGTGCAACCATGCTTGGCGCATTCTTTATTGCAACCGATCCCGTTTCGGCGTCTACCACCGTCAAAGGACGTTTAATCTTCGGTGCGCTTATTGGTGCTTTGGTTTTTATCATTCGCAGTTGGGGCGGTTTCCCAGATGGTGTTGCATTTGCAGTGTTGCTTGCAAATATGTGTGTGCCACTGATCGATTACTACACCAAACCTAGAACTTACGGTCACTGAGGTAAACATGTTAACCGCTATTAGAAAAAATGGTCTGACACTCGCGATATTTGCATGTGCAACAACCGGATTAGTCGCCCTTACTCAGTACCTAACAAAAGACCAAATCAAGGAACAAGAGCAAAAACAATTACTTTCTGTTTTGAATCAAGTCATTCCAGAAAACATGCATGACAACGCACTCACACAAGCTTGTACAATGGTCACGTCTCCAGATCTGGGGACATTACGTGCGATGCCAGCCTACCTCGCCACGAAGAATGGTGAACCAACAGCAATCGCAATAGAATCTATCGCGCCAGATGGCTACAATGGTGAGATAAAAGTGATTACTGGGATTGATAATCAGGGCAATATTTTGGGGACACGCGTCCTAAACCACCAAGAAACCCCTGGTCTGGGCGATAAAATCGATCTTCGTGTCACCGACTGGATCCTGAGCTTTACGGGCAAACAAGTCACGGAAAGTAACTGGAACTCATGGAAAGTTCGTAAAGATGGTGGTGATTTCGATCAATTTACTGGTGCAACGATCACGCCTAGAGCCGTCGTAAAAGTGGTGCGAAATACCGTTAACTACGTAAACCAATCTCGTGAAGACATTCTTAGCCAGCCTTTGGGCTGTGAAGGAGAGCAGTAATGAGTGAAAATAAATTGCTGATGAAAAACGGTATGTGGAGCAATAACCCTGCTCTCGTACAGCTGCTGGGTCTGTGTCCACTACTAGCGGTTTCTTCCACGATAACCAATGCATTAGGTCTTGGTATTGCAACCTTACTCGTGCTAGTTGGATCCAACGTAACAGTTTCTCTTATTCGTAACTATGTGCCAAAAGAGATCCGTATACCTGTATTCGTTATGATCATTGCCTCACTCGTTACCTGCGTTCAGTTGTTAATGAATGCCTATGCGTACGGTTTGTACCTGTCTCTAGGTATCTTTATTCCTCTGATTGTAACGAACTGCATTATTATTGGCCGAGCAGAAGCTTACGCGTCAAAAAATGATGTTGCACCCGCTGCGCTAGATGGTTTGTGGATGGGCCTTGGTATGACGAGCGTCTTGGTTGTTTTAGGTGCCATGCGCGAATTGATTGGTAATGGCACACTATTCGACGGAGCAGACCTTCTCCTAGGAGACTGGGCTTCAGCTCTACGGATTCAAGTTTTCCAATTTGACAATAGCTTCCTGTTAGCGCTTCTCCCACCTGGTGCATTTATCGGTGTTGGGCTGTTGATAGCGCTCAAAAATGTCATAGATAATTCAATTCAGGCACGTCAACCAAAAGAAGAAAAACCAACCATAGAACGTGCTCGCGTCACTAACGCATAACAAGATAAGGCTCTGTCATAGGAGCCTTTTTCATAAACCGCAGAGACGGTATTGGAAGTCAGCAATGAACAAAATAAAAAGAATCGAAATTCTTGAGCGATTACGAGAAAACAATCCGAATCCTCAAACTGAGCTTAACTGGAGCTCCCCTTTTGAGCTGCTAATCGCTGTATTACTATCAGCTCAAGCAACCGATGTAAGCGTCAATAAAGCCACCGACAAGCTTTTCCCTGTAGCGAATACACCTCAAAGCATTCTTGATTTGGGAGTCGATGGCTTAAAAGAATACATAAAGACCATCGGTTTGTTTAACTCAAAGGCAGAAAACACAATCAAGACTTGTAAGATCTTGTTGGAAAAACACAATGGTGAAGTTCCTGAAGATCGTGCCGCGTTAGAAGCGCTATCAGGCGTAGGTCGCAAGACCGCAAACGTCGTGCTCAACACCGCTTTTGGTTGGCCAACTATTGCCGTCGATACGCACATTTATCGCGTGTCGAATCGCACTAAATTTGCGATGGGAAAAACGGTTGATGATGTCGAGCAGAAGCTATTAAAAGTTGTGCCAAAAGAGTTCAAACTCGATGTGCACCACTGGCTCATTCTTCATGGTCGTTATACGTGCGTAGCAAGAAAGCCTCGCTGCGGTAACTGTATTATCGAAGATTTGTGCGAATATAAAGAGAAAGTATACCCAGATAGCTAATGCTATTTGTAAATCAAAGCTAGGAGCAAAAAATGTCAAACGGTCGAATTCTCCACACTATGCTTCGCGTAGGTGATCTAGACAAATCCATCAAGTTTTACACTGAAGTTATGGGCATGCAGCTGCTTCGTACTAACGAAAATAAAGAGTACGAATACACGCTAGCGTTTCTTGGTTATGGTGACGAATCCCAAGGTGCAGTGATCGAACTGACTTACAACTGGTGTAAAACTGAGTATGACCTAGGTACTGCTTTTGGTCATATCGCCATTGGTGTTGATGATATCTACACAACTTGCGACGCTATCAAAGCGGCGGGCGGTAATGTGACGCGTGAGCCAGGTCCAGTAAAAGGCGGAAGCACGCACATTGCATTCGTAAAAGACCCAGATGGTTATATGATTGAGCTTATTCAAAACAAGCAAGCTTCATCAGGTCTTGAAGGCTAAGCGGCACTTCTAATAATCACTTGTACTGCAAGTTGAACTCCGATTACAGGCAGGTCTGCGATCTGCCTGTCCTTTTATAAACAAAACCCTTTACTTGATAATAGTTATCGTTTAGATTTATCCGCAACTTCGATATGCGGGATTACGATAATGATCAGTGAATGGGAAAAACACACACTTCTAGCCGATACGGCACTTCAACTAGATGACCCTGTTCGCAGCATTCTTCATTACCAGCAAGCCCTAAGCCTGAGTGAAGATATCAGCGAATGTGTGGAAATTGAGGCGGACGAGCGATTATTAATTTCTGTGATTTCTTGTCATAACTTAGCTCAGTTCTGGCGTTGGGCTGGAGATACTGACTATGAACTCAAATACCTTCAACTGGCCTCTGAGAAGGTCTTAACACTTATCCCACAATGCCCAAATAAAGAGTGTGCAAGCTTTATCGACTCGATAGGATGCTGTACTAAGGCGTTGATAGACTTTATGAAGCGTCACCCTAATCCGGCTATTGCCAAACAGGTTGAAAAAATCGATACCGCCACCAATTGCGAAGTCATTGCCAAATTCCGCTTAAACTAACATTCAAATTATACAGCAGGAATCACCGAAACGTGCTTGGCAAAATACCACTAAAATATTATTAACAACGTCAGTAAATCAAAAATGCCGAAGCTTTCAGCTTCGGCGTTTTTATATGCATCACACTTGGGTTCGCCCTAGAGATATCACGACTCGGCGGTTTTTGTCTTTTCCTATTGGCGAACCGTTATCTGCAATAGGACGACGCTTGCCGTACCCTTGCACTTGAATTCGATCTTCCGGTAGCCCTAGAGACTGAAAATAGTCACGAAGTGACTCTGCACGTCGCTCTGATAAACTTTGACTCGCACTTTTACCATCGGTTGAATCTGTGTACGTCGCCACCAGCACGAGATCGATATCTTGATTATGTCGGATATAATCTGCAATTTGTGATAAACGCTTTTTAGAAGCCTTGGTTAACTGATCACCTTGTCTTTCGTAGTGCAAAATCGTAAAAGCAATGTCCTCAAAACTATATTTCAATAAGTTGGAAATACAGTCGCTAAACGCGTTGTACTTGTTTTGAAATAGTACTGATGACAATGCGACTTCAATTCTCTGATCTCGGCTCTGCCAATCTTGGTAACTAAAAGTCGGATAACGGCCTTTTTCCAGCTCAGACAAAATGCCCCATGCTGTTTGCCCTCCGACATAACCATCAAACTGTTTAAAAAACTTTAAGTTTGTAATTCGATCGGCGTGTTCACCTGGTCGCCAAGGTGGCGGCATAGAAATGAGACTGACGTTACGTGTTTCTCCCATCGGGCGACGCATTTTTAACTCAAAGTCTAAATTGATTTTTTTATTTGCACGAGATGAAAATACCGCATCTCCAAAGCTTGGAATGGGGTGTACAAGCTGACATTCTAATGGTGTATTGACCACCATTTCCCATTGAGATTGCTGTGGAGTTGCAGCATAACGTTTGCCCATCAAAGCGAAGCTGCTTGTGCTAAACAACGAAAATACAACACCACTGGTAATCAGCCATTTCTTCATCTAATACTGTCTCTTAAACGGCAGTCTGTTGCCGTCAATTTGCATCAATAAAACCACTTCAACCGGCATGCAAAAATCTCGCCAATATAGGGTTATCTGTCACACTGCCATTAATGTGAGCCACCGTGTTCCAATCACCTTAACCGCCACTTAGCGTTTTACTTCCTCATGTTTTATCGGTTTACATGATGCAAAGTATGGCGAATAAACGTCTACATAATATGCAATACAAACTTATTGATTGGATGCAAAATAGAATTCCGGTTTTCTCTTAAATTGCGGTTTTTCTCATCGGTATAATCTGCAATAATGCAGCCTTCGTCACACAAAAATAAGCCAACATGACACTAGAAAATGAAGCTCTAACCTTGAAAAAACGCTTTCGTGGTTATTTCCCTGTGGTAGTAGACGTTGAGACCGCTGGTTTCAATGCTCAAACTGATGCACTTTTAGAAATCTGTGCCGTTACGTTGAAAATGGACGAACATGGCGTGTTGCATCCGGCCTCCACCATTCATTTTCATGTGGAGCCATTTGAAGGCGCTAACTTAGAAAAAGAAGCGCTTGAATTCAATGGTATTCGTGACCCTTTCAGCCCTCTTCGTGGTGCTGTTTCTGAGCAAGAGGCGCTAAAGGAAATTTATAAGCTTATTCGCAAAGAACAAAAAGCCGCAGATTGCTCACGTGCAATTATGGTTGCTCATAACGCAGCATTCGACTTGGGTTTTGTAAATGCAGCAAATGAACGCTGTAAACTAAAAAGAGTCCCTTTTCATCCCTTTGCTACTTTTGATACGGCTACATTAAGTGGCCTTGCTTATGGCCAAACAGTTCTCGCTAAAGCATGCAAAACAGCCGGGATAGAATTTGATAACCGTGAAGCACACTCTGCGCTTTACGATACACAAAAAACAGCAGAATTATTCTGCGGTATTGTCAACAAATGGAAGGCCCTCGGCGGTTGGCCGCTTGTCGACGAAGAATAATAAGTAAACACAACATATTAGGAAAAGTATGAATCCTGTCGTTATATCAGTGTGCGTCATGCTCGTGTTAGCATTGATGCGCGTAAACGTGGTGGTTGCCCTCACGTTTAGTGCCATCGTAGGCGGCCTAGTCGCAGGCATGAGCCTTGGGGATACGGTTGCCGCATTTGAAAGTGGTCTAGGTGGCGGTGCAACTATCGCGCTAAGCTACGCCATGTTAGGTACTTTCGCTGTTGCCATCTCGAAATCAGGCATCACGGATCTACTGGCCAAAAGTGTTATCAAGCGCTTAAATGGTAAAGAAAACTCCGCTTCCACTACTGGCTTAAAGTACGCCGTGTTGGTGGCGTTAGTGCTTGTCACGATGTCATCTCAGAACGTAATTCCGGTCCATATCGCCTTTATTCCAATTTTGATTCCACCTCTTTTGGGCGTATTCGCGAAACTTAAGCTCGACCGACGTTTGGTCGCGTGTGTTCTTACCTTCGGTTTGATCACACCTTACATGATCTTACCTGTTGGTTTCGGCGGTATTTTCTTAAACAACATTCTATTAAAGAACCTACATGACAACGGTTTGGAAAACGTGGTTGCAAGCCAAGTCCCAACCGCCATGTTACTGCCAGGTGCAGGCATGCTGTTTGGTCTATTACTGGCTATCTTTGTTAGCTATCGTAAACCGCGTGTCTACAAAGAAACTGAGTTGACTGTCGTTGACGAAACCGATCATGTCATCAATAAAAAGCACATCTTAGTTGCGGCACTTGGTATTGTCGCTGCATTGGGTGTTCAGCTTTACACGGGTTCAATGATTATCGGTGCTCTAGCTGGCTTTATGGTGTTTACTTTCGGCGGCGTTATTGCATGGAAAGAGACGCACGACGTGTTCACTAAAGGTGTACACATGATGGCAATGATTGGCTTCATCATGATTGCAGCGGCAGGTTTTGCAGCAGTAATGAAGCAAACTGGCGGTGTTGAAACACTAGTACAATCGCTATCAACCAGCATCGGTGACAATAAGCCTTTAGCTGCACTACTGATGCTGATCGTTGGTCTGTTGGTAACAATGGGCATTGGTTCATCGTTCTCTACGATTCCAATCCTTGCAACTATCTATGTGCCTCTTGCGCTAGCATTCGGCTTCTCGCCGATGGCAACGATTGCACTGGTAGGTACTGCGGCTGCGTTAGGTGATGCAGGCTCTCCAGCTTCTGACTCTACATTAGGCCCTACATCTGGTCTAAATGCCGACGGTCAACATGAGCACATTTGGGAAACAGTCGTTCCAACCTTTATCCATTACAATATCCCTCTAATCATCTTTGGTTGGATTGCAGCAATGGTGCTTTAATACTATTGCTTGGATGGATATACATTTAGTTACGAAAAAGCCGCTCAATGAGCGGCTTTTTGTTATTCATAACTGTGGTTATTGCGCTGGCATATTGTCAATAATACGCTCACGAATCAGCTTCAAGGTTGCTTCTGTCGACAGGTAATCGATGGCAATCGGAAAATAAGCGTCGTTAATTTTAAGAACCAAGCTAGGGTAAGAGTTCACACCTAGGCTCTTTGCAAGGCTCAATTGATCTTCGAACACACCCTCTAAGAAAGAGCCATCCATGTCATTCTTGAATTGCTGAACATTCAAGCCAATTTCTCTCGCTAGTTGCAAGTGAGTGGCTTCTTCATGAGGAGGCATCGCACGTAAGTAATACGCATGCTGAATCGCTTCTAGCATCTGCTCATAAGAGTCTTGAAAGCCCGCTGCAATAACCGCACGACAAGATTGGTAAGTGCTTCTAACTGGCGTACAAAGCTTCCAGAAATCGTAGTTAAACTTAGTGCCTAACTGGCGCTCAATCTGCTTCCAAATACCTTCGAGTTTTTGTTGCATCTCGGGCGGCATCGGTAAATTAGTATCTGGCGCAAGACCACCAACCACATACTCAAACTGAATCACACCTGGCAGTTGCTGTTTTAGTTTATCCAGCGTTGGTTTGTAACCCCAACACCAACTGCACATTGGGTCATGCACGTAGTAAAGCTTTATATCCACTTTAATAATTAAACCTTTAAAATCATTTCAAAATCTCAGAGTAATTATACAGTCTCATAAGTTGAAAAACTGCTGTATCTTAATAATTCGCTCTAAAGCCAGTCTATACGAGGCGTGTTAAGTTTCATTGTAGATCTTAGGTTAGATAAACAAGTCTGTCAGCTGAGAACTCTAGCCCACCTAGCTCATTTTGTTCGCACAAACTCTTAAAATGTTCAGTACAATACAGAAAGCTCGCTCCTAGCATCTTTGACTTGAAAACAACCTTTTCTGCAACGTCGCTTTCATTAAATACTAACACCTCTACACCTGCTAAGCTGCCATATTCAATTTTTTGGACGCACTTATCTTCATCTTCTTGCCCAAACTCCAACGGTGTATACAGGTACCATTCCTCTCCTTTATAACGAATCGATAAGAACTCGCCTACTTTGCTCAATGGCTCTTTTAAAGATGCATAAGCTTTAGGGGAAAGCACTAAGAAAACCCGTAACCATAAACTGATATCAGGAAGTAATGAGTCTTTCTTGAGAACATCTTCAAACTCAATATCTACTTCACCCCATATACTTTTGAAAGAAAAGTTTTCTAATGGCTGCACAACGATTTTTTCTATTAAATCAATGTCACCTAACTGCCTAGCTACAGAACTAAGCGTAGTGCTCACGATTTTATATTCATTGTGACAGTCGAAAATTTTATAAACCGTCATTAATCTATCAACTCCTCATGTTTTACTACCAGGTGCTACCTATGGGTAAGTTACTTTTCAAATCATTCTTCATGAAGGAAACAGGCCTAAAAAAGCTGCGTTTTAGAGGAGAAAGCTAATTTTCTCGTCGACCATTACAGTGCTTCCAAACCCCAGTATCAGAGAAATAGTATTTTCATATTAATAAAAATCACTAATTAAATGGGTCTGTCAAATTAGAAGAAAACATGATGCCATTGAGCTGATTTTGTTCACACAAAGCCTTAAACTTATCTGTACAGTACAAGGTGCCCGCTCCTTCTAGCCGAGACTTGAAAACCATTTTGTCTTTAACATCATCGTCAATAAAAACAAGGGTATCTAACCCATCTCGGCTCCCATATGCGATTTTTTCTACGCACTTTCTCTTGTTTTCTTGTCCAAAAGTCAGTGATGCATATAAATACCATTGCCCACCTTGGTAGTTAGCAGGTAAAAACTCTCCGTGTTCAGTTAGATAAGCATTCAATATTTCATATGCCCTCGGAGATAAAACAAGATATGTTCGCGCCCACAAACTAATATCAGGCAATAGAGAATTGTACTTAAATACATCTTGAAACTTTACCTCCACAGGCTTCCAAATATCTTGCAGAGATTGATTTTTAATTGCCTGTAACAAGATCCTCTCAAAATAGTCGAAGTCACCTAACTGGCTAGCGATTTCATCGGGACCAGAGCAGATCGTTTGAAATTCTCTTAAATTATCTATTATCTTGTAAACTGTCATAATCCTTCCAAAACTTGATTTTTAGCGTCCAATGCCGATTTATGATGGGGCTTACTCTTCGAGTGCATTTTGTACCGAAATAAGTTGGCCTCAAAATTCTGGGGGACTCAAATTGCCTTTAGTGTAATTCCTTAACCAAATACCATTTGTAGCAACTCCCTTGTCAAGACCTGTAAGCAATGATGTTTGAAAACGACTTTACGAAATAGATGGCGGCATACATCGTAATTACGCGCCAAAATGCATTAAAATGCATATTGAAGTTTTTGTATACACTAGGCGGAATTTACATGGCTTCGCGAGGTTTACGAGATAGGCAGTCAGAACAAAGCTTTATGTTCATTCCACTAACCTAAAAAGAAAAAGGAGCCAGTACGGCTCCTTCGTATTCTATCGCTAAATGTGAGTATTTACGAATTACTCAGCTTGATCTTCAGCGCGCGCTGCTGCTTCTTTGATTAGAGGCTGCAGTTCACCTTTTTGGAACATTTCTAGAATAATGTCACAACCGCCGATAAGCTCACCTTCAACCCATAGTTGAGGGAAAGTTGGCCATTGCGCGTACTTTGGTAACTCAGCACGGATATCTGGGTTTTGCAGAATGTCTACGTAAGCGAACTTCTCACCACATGCCATTAGTGCCTGTGACGCTTGAGAAGAGAAACCACAGCTAGGTAGTTTCGGTGATCCTTTCATGTACAGCAGGATTGAGTTTTCAGAGATCTGCTGTTTGATTTTGTCGATAGTTTCCATCGCTTCCTCATTCATGGGTTTGAACTTTATTTATTTGCCACATTCTACTCAATAACGACAGAATAAAAACCATATAATTAATAAGGCTTAATTTTAGGTTGCTCATTGGCGAGCAATGCAGCACTTCACCACTGCTAACCTCTTAAAATATTTTCATATCGGGGTTTTAATAAAGTAAAAACTTGCTAAAATACTTAGCAAGTCAGCCTTAAAGGCGACATAGCTATAAAAAAACACTGGAAGCAATCGAAAGGTCATCCTTTCAAATCAATGGAGAATCGAGTAATGGCATTTGAACTACCAGCTCTTCCTTACGCGAAAGACGCACTAGAACCACACATCTCAGCAGAGACTCTAGACTACCACCACGGTAAGCACCACAACACTTACGTTGTTAAGCTTAACGGTCTTATCCCTGGTACTGAGTTCGAAGGCAAAACTCTAGAAGAGATCATCAAGACTTCTACTGGTGGCGTATTCAACAACGCAGCGCAAATCTGGAACCACACGTTCTACTGGCACTGTCTTGCTCCAAATGCGGGCGGCGAGCCAACTGGCGCAGTTGCAGACGCAATCAACGCAGCATTCGGTTCTTTTGAAGAATTCAAAGCGAAGTTTACTGATTCAGCAATCAACAACTTCGGTTCTTCATGGACTTGGCTTGTTAAGAAAGCTGATGGCTCTCTAGAGATCGTTAACACTTCTAACGCTGCTACTCCTCTAACAGAAGAAGGTACAACACCACTTCTAACTGTTGACCTATGGGAACACGCGTACTACATCGATTACCGCAACGTACGTCCTGATTACATGAACGGCTTCTGGGCTCTAGTAAACTGGGACTTCGTAGCTGAGAACCTAGCGAAGTAATATACTTCCCCCCCTAAGTTCAATTTAGTCTTATTCAAAAGCTCGCTATTTAGCGGGCTTTTTTGTTTCGCCTTCCCTAGCACCTTTAAATAATTCCCTCTTTTACTAAAGTTTTTCTTATCCACGCCGTTAAAAGAGCATCGAGCGAGGAACATCATGCAAATTCATACGTTAGACAAAGCTGCAATTATCAACGAAATTCAGTTCGGCAACGGTATCAACCATGCTGTTCACGAAGGTCGTCGTGCCGATTTTTCGCTGATTCTGTCTATGTTCTCTAATGATGTTCGCGATGTGGTCCCAGTTGAAGAGGTCCAGGAAGTCATCACCAGTGACAGTATTCTTCGCCAACAATTGGGTTTATCGCAACCTCAAGCTCTTCGTTCTGATAGCAGCAGCTATGAACTCGCAGCTGAACAAGCGAAACAGTTTCACGATGCAGGATTGCCTTCCGCAAAGCTGAGCCATTACCTAAAACCAGATGCGCTGACTTACCTGCCTGAAGACACATTCAACCTACCAGAGGAGGTTTATCACAACCTATCTGGTCATGAGCGACGCAGATTGGGCGAACGCAACAAACAACTGATCCCAGATGCTGGGCTATATAATCAGCTAGTGACGGCTCAACGTCAGCATCAAATTCAAGCTAAAGCATAGAGATCCGCTTTTTATCCAATAGCTTGCAATACCTACACGTCAGAAATGTGACATCTTACAAATTACCGCACAATAGTCCTCACTCGAAAGCGTTAGTTTGAAGCCTTTCACACTGAACCCAACGAATTTCAACCATGCTATTAGCACAAACCACTGGTGTATTGTTTTTCACATATGGATACAGTGAAGGTGCTATGGATATCAAAGAATCAATTATTCTCGTCACGTCTGCAGGTTCGGTTATAGGAAGAACCTGTGCAAATCACTTTGCTCACCTTGGAGCAACGTTGATTCTTTGTGACCAAAATTCTAGCGCTTTGAGAGCGAGCTATGAGCAAATCAACGCTTTCACTGACAAAGTGTATGCGATGAATGTGTGTAGTGATAACACAACGTCCATTAACTTATTGTTTGACCAGATAGAATCACAGCTACGTGCGACACCAGATGTGATTGTTAATTGCTGGACCAGCTCCCCTATGCCTGGCTTAATGGCGCCAGAACCAATGAGTACTTACATTGATCACTTGTCGTCTGCGGCACGCTTCCTTTATACCTACGGCCAAGTAGGAGCAGAGCGCTTTCGAGCCAGAAACAAGAAAGGCGTCATTGTTAACGTCATTTCTCATGACAACCATGAAGACTTTACGGGAGTTGAAAGCATGGCGGCGTTGGTGTCAGGTTTTACTCACAGCTGGGCAAAAGAACTCACACCATTCAACATTCGAGTGGGCGGCGTTATTCCCTCGGTAAATCATACAAAAGAAGAGCTCAACGAGAGGCACTGGGCTGAGATCCAAGACGAACTAGTCCGCAACACAGCATACATCGTCGCGAATGAATACTTCAGTGGCCGAGTAGTTGCGACCGAAGTGTAAGCATACACAGCAACTCTGTTTTCCCAAGCCAGATGTAACTCCTGCACCAAAATAAAAAAAGCCCCAGTCATTTGACTGGGGCTTTAACCTTTTCCCGATTAAGGTTTCGTGCTAGCGAAAACCTTGCTCACTCGATTTTTTAATTACGCGTCAGCTTTTTCTTTCTTTGCTTTAGGTGCTGCTTTTGCTGCTTCTTGGTCTGCTTTCTTCTTGATAACAGTTGTACCTTCGAAAGTTTCGCCTTCAACAAATGCTTTACCGTAGTAAGAAGCCATCAACACATCTTTAAGTTCACTGATTAGAGGGTAACGTGGGTTCGCACCAGTACATTGGTCATCGAACGCTTCTACCGCTAGCTCATCCAGTTTCGCTACGAAATCTGATTCAGCAACACCTGCCGCTTGGATAGACATTGGGATGTCTAGGTTAACTTTTAGTTCATCCAACCATGCTAGTAGACGTTCAATCTTCTGAGCAGTACGGTCACCTTCTTGGCTTAGGCCTAGGTGGTCAGCAACTTCAGCGTAACGACGACGTGCTTGTGGACGGTCGTATTGAGAGAACGCAGTTTGTTTAGTTGGATTGTCGTTCGCGTTGTAACGTACCACGTTAGAGATAAGTAGTGCGTTAGCTAGGCCGTGTGGCAAGTGGAACTCAGCACCCAGTTTGTGAGCCATTGAGTGACAAACACCTAGGAATGCGTTCGCAAATGCAACACCAGCGATAGTAGCTGCGTTGTGTACTTTCTCACGAGCGATTGGGTCATTTGCACCGTTCGCATAGCTTGATGGTAGGTACTCTTTTAGCATCTTAAGTGCTTGAAGAGCTTGGCCATCTGAGTATTCGTTAGCAAGAACAGAAACGTAAGCTTCTAGAGCGTGAGTTACTGCATCGTAACCACCAAATGCTGTTAGAGACTTAGGCATGTTCATTACTAGATTCGCATCAACGATTGCCATGTTTGGCGTGATTTCGTAGTCAGCTAGTGGGTATTTAGCACCAGTCTTGTCGTCAGTAACAACCGCGAATGGAGTAACTTCTGAACCAGTACCTGAAGTTGTAGTGATACATACAAGCTCAGCTTTTTTACCCATTTTAGGGAACTTGTAGATACGTTTACGGATGTCCATAAAGCGCATTGCTAGTTCTTCAAAGTGAGTTTCTGGGTGCTCGTACATTACCCACATGATTTTCGCTGCATCCATTGGTGAACCACCGCCTAGCGCTAGGATAACGTCAGGTTGGTAGCTAGCCATTTGAGCCGCACCTTTCTCTACTACAGACAGTGTTGGGTCAGCTTCAACATCGAAGAATGTTTGAACTTCCATGCCTTGAGCTTTTAGTAGGCTTACTACGTCATCTGCGTAACCGTTGTTGAATAGGAAACGGTCAGTTACTAGGAATGCACGTTTCTTACCTTCTAGGTCGCCCAGCGCGATTGGAAGGCTACCACGACGGAAGTAGATTGACTTAGGTAGTTTATGCCACAACATGTTTTCAGCTCGCTTCGCTACAGTTTTCTTGTTGATTAGGTGTTTAGGACCTACGTTCTCAGAGATAGAGTTACCACCCCAAGAACCACAACCTAGCGTTAGAGATGGCGCAACGTTGAAGTTGTACAAGTCACCGATACCGCCGTGAGTAGTCGGGATGTTGATTAGGATACGAGCTGTCTTCATCTTGTCACCGAAGTAACGGATACGGTCAGCGTTAGTATCTTGGTTAGTGTAAAGACCAGATGTGTGGCCGATACCACCAATCTCAACCATAGTTACCGCTTGAGCAACCGCGTCTTCGAAGTTGTCAGCACGGAATAGACCTAGAGTTGGAGATAGTTTCTCGTGAGCGAATGCGTCATCGTGAGATACTTTGCCCAGACCTTCACCAACAAGAACTTTAGTGTCTGCTGGAACTTTAACGCCTGCCATTTCAGCGATTGCTGCTGCTGGCTGACCTACGATTTTCGCGTTTAGCGCGCCATCGATAAGAAGCACTTTACGAACTTTATCAGCTTCTGCTTTGCTTAGTACGTAAGCTTTGTGAGAAGCAAAACGCTCTTTCACTTCGTCGTATACTTCGTCAACTACGATTGCAGCCTGCTCAGAAGCACATACTACACCGTTGTCGAAAGTCTTAGACATAAGGATAGAAGCAACAGCACGTTTGATGTCTGCTGTTTCATCGATAACAACAGGAACGTTACCTGCACCTACACCGATTGCTGGCTTACCAGAAGAGTAAGCGGCTTTAACCATGCCTGGACCACCAGTTGCAAGGATAAGAGCGATGTCATCGTGTTTCATTAGAGCGTTTGAAAGCTCAACAGAAGGCTGGTCGATCCAACCGATGATGTCTTTTGGTGCGCCTGCTGCTACTGCTGCATCTAGAACGAGTTTAGCTGCATCGTTAGTTGAGTTTTTCGCACGTGGGTGTGGTGAGAAGATGATACCGTTACGAGTCTTCAAAGAGATTAGAGATTTGAAGATCGCTGTAGAAGTTGGGTTAGTCGTTGGTACGATACCGCAGATGATGCCTACAGGCTCAGCGATAGTCATAGTACCTAGGTTGTCATCTTCTTCTAAGATGCCACACGTTTGTTCGTCTTTGTATTTGTTGTAGATAAACTCAGAAGCGAAGTGGTTCTTGATTACTTTATCTTCAACAATACCCATACCAGATTCTTCTACCGCTTGTTGAGCTAGCGGGATACGGGCCTGGTTAGCTGCAAGCGATGCTGCACGAAAGATTTTATCTACTTGCTCTTGAGAGTAAGTAGCGAACTCTTCTTGCGCTTTCTTAACGCGAGCAACCATTGCATCTAGTTCAGCCATATTAGTTACAGGCATAGGGAATCTCCTAAAATTAACAAATATTAAAAACTTTTTACTAAGGCTATTACTTATCGTTTTTACTGTTTATCAGTCACTTAGAAAACAAACGTCTTAGTAAATTGCTTTCAGGACTGAGTATAATATTTCAGAGTGTGAAAAAAATTGACTTGGATCAGTTCTCACCACCTAAATACTACCAAAGTGGTGCCTCATCACACCAAAATGACATAAATAATTGATAAACAAATAAATTAACTTTCATTTTTTATTGAGTAAAAAAGAAGCAAATGGACAAATAAATAAAAGAAACTACAACAACCTGTAAAAAAGTTTCATTTTTGACCAACAAAATTACATGTAGGACCAATTCTTTGTGCTACTGAGAGTATATCGAACCGAATACATCTCTCTACAAACCACCTTGGTTTTTATCAAAAATGTGCGAATGTTAACGTTTATGTAAAACAGTGCAATTTATCAGCAACTTTATACGTAACATTTCCTTTCCAGATTAGATACAGTTTATTAAAGAATTAGTTTTTCTCACTTAAATGGCAGGGAATGCGTTAGTTTTTTTCATTTCTTACAACCTAACTTTTGCCTTACATTACGCCCAAATTACCCCTTCTCCTTTTCACTAATGTGAACTTTGATGAGTAAGCAACATGCAAACTTTTGAACTTGCTATCTTCTTGCAGTTTTTTCTCGGTTTGGTTGCCGCAGTAAACCCTGTTGGTATCATGCCTGTGTTTGTGTCACTAACCGGGCATATGACACCAGACGAAAAGCGCAATACGGCAACAACAGCAAATGTGGCTGTTGCGATCATCCTGATCATTTCGCTTTTTGCTGGTCAGTTACTGTTAGACATGTTCAGTATTTCTCTGGATTCGTTTCGTGTCGCTGGCGGGTTGCTATTACTTAGCATCGCATTCTCGATGATGAGCGGTAAACTGGGGGAAGATAAGCAGAACAAACAAGAGAAAACGGAATACGTCAGTCGTGAACAGATTGGTGTGGTCCCTCTTGCAATGCCTTTAATGGCAGGGCCTGGTGCAATCAGTTCGACTATTGTTTATGGTGCACGCTACCCAAGCATGTTCGATACCGTGGGCATTAGTATTACGATTGGTTTGTTCTGCCTTTGTTCATGGCTATTGTTCCGCTCTGCCCCATTGATCGTACGATTTTTAGGTCAAACTGGAATCAACGTCATTACTCGTATCATGGGTTTGATATTGGGCGCGCTTGGCATAGAGTTTATTGCGAATGGCTTACGCAACTTATTTCCAGGATTAGCCTGAGTTTCTATAAAATTGTATGATAGAGCGATTCAACAATGGATCGCTTTGTCATGACGACTGACTCTCTTAAACATACTCTATATGTCACCATTTTTGGTACTCATACCAAAGCTGGTAAAACGTTCGATATTGCTCTCATTATCGCGATCATCAGCTCGTTAATCGTACTGGTGTTAGATTCGATACCCTCCGTTCGGGCCGAGTGGGAAAAAGAGCTGAAGTTTATTGAATACACATTTACTGGCCTATTCACGATTGAATACCTTCTAAGGCTTTATTGCTCTCCTAAACCTGCCGCCTACGCAAAGAGTTTTTATGGTGTCGTCGATTTACTTGCGATTTTGCCCACTTATTTAGCACTCTTCTTCCCATCCGCTTCGTTTATGGGTGTGATCAGGGCGCTGCGAGTGATGCGAATATTCCGCATACTCAAGTTAGTCCGATACCTCCAAGAGTCCAATATCCTCTTACGTTCACTGCTTATGGCGCGCAGAAAGATTTTTATCTTCTTTAGCTCCGTCGCCATTATGGTAACGATTTTCGGCTCATTGATTTTTATCATTGAAGGACCTGAAAACGGATTTACTAGCATTCCTAAAAGTATTTATTGGGCGATCGTGACCATCACAACGGTTGGGTATGGTGACTTGGTCCCTCAAACAGACCTAGGTAAAGGGCTTGCATCACTCACCATGTTACTGGGTTATTCCATTTTGGCGGTACCTACAGGTATTTTCACTGCCGAACTGCACCAAGAGATGCAATCGCACAAAGTATTGGTGAAATGCCCAAACTGCTCCCACGCAGGGCACGACTCTGACGCAATTTACTGTAAACATTGTGGTAGTGAACTAGCCGATCCAGACAAAAGAGTCGTTCGAACGGAAGACGACGCATGAAAAAAGAGCTCCCTACGGAGCTCTTTTATTTTGTCATCAAATAAAGGATTGATGTGATTATGCTTTCTCAGACAGAATAATTCTCAGAGTACGACGCAATGGCTCCGCAGCACCCCAAAGCAGTTGGTCACCAACAGTGAAAGCATTTAGGAAATCATCACCCATTGCCATCTTACGTAGACGACCCACTGGTACAGACATTGTGCCCGTAACTTTTGCCGGTGTTAGCTCTTGAGCAGTGATGTCACGGTCGTTAGGAATCACTTTCACCCAATCGTTATGAGTGGCGATGATTTCTTCGATTTCGTCCATTGGTACATTTTGTTTAAGCTTGATAGTAAGTGCTTGAGAGTGACAACGCATCGCGCCAATACGCACACAAGTACCGTCAATTGGGACAGGTGAACTTTGAGAGCCCAAAATTTTATTCGCCTCGGCGCCCGCTTTCCACTCTTCTTTACTCTGACCATTATCGCGCTTCACATCGATCCATGGGATCAACGAACCAGCTAGTGGCACACCGAATTTATCGGTAGGGAAAGAGCCGCTGCGCATTGTATCCGCGACTTTCTTATCGATATCTAGGATAGAGCTTGATGGGTTTGCAAGTTCAGAGCTAACAGAGTCATTGATAACGCCCATTTGCGAGATCAATTCACGCATATTTTGCGCACCAGCACCAGATGCGGCTTGGTAAGTCATTGCGCTTGTCCACTCAACAAGGCCTTTCTCAAATAGACCACCTAGCCCCATTAGCATTAAACTAACCGTACAGTTACCACCGACAAATGTGTTCGTGCCACCGTGGATGCCTTGTTGGATTTGCTTTAAGTTCACAGGATCAAGTGTGATGATCGAATCTTCAGCCATACGTAGCGTAGAGGCCGCGTCAATCCAGTAGCCTTTCCAACCAGCCTGACGAAGTGCAGGGAACACTTTTTCTGTGTAGCTACCACCTTGACAGGTGATTACCGCATCAAGCTGTTTTAAGCTTTCAATATCATATGCGTCTTGCAGTAAGCCTGCGTCTTTTCCTAAGTTAGGAGCAGGAATACCAACTTGAGAAGTACTGTAGAATACTGGTTCGATTAGGTCGAAGTCTTTCTCTTCAACCATACGCTGCATAAGGACTGAACCAACCATACCGCGCCAACCAACTAAACCAACTCTCATCGTATTAACTCTCCATGTATTAAAAAACCTACCCCATAGTTAATTTTTCACAGCAAAATCTCAACCCCTATTTTGTAAATAAGCGCGTTTTTTAACCTTTTCCTCTGAAAAACCGGGTTACACGAGATTTTTTAGTGTTTGGTTTGCGGTTTTAACCATTTTTCAAGTAGGGAAAGCACTTTAGTCCCCTAATTGGTCTTACCACTCAATGAGAAAATAACACATGAAGCACAATAATTTCACATTACACAACATTTAAAACCAAAAAAGTTAAAACAAACTAACAGTTAATTTCACAAGCAAACGTTTTTACCGACGAACATCAAGATAAAACACCAAATGTTCGAAATATAATTTTTGTTAATGTATGTTATGCGCGATTACAACAAGGAGCGCCTTCCTCTATTGCTCCAAGATTGACAGAGGCACATATGAAGCAAGTTACACCACGCCTACCAAGCTTGATACAGGTATTTATCTCGCTCGGTTTATTTCTCCTGCTGGCATTTTCGTTCACAGCCAAGCTAGACCTACCGATTCAGCTAGCGCTATACATCGGTTGGTTCATTGTCATGATATTGGGCATAAAGCTTGGCCATCAGTATAAAGATCTGGAAAAAGCAGCACTAAATGGCATTTCCAATGGACTTGGAGCCGTTTTAATCCTTTTGGCCGTTGGCGCGCTTGTAGGTACTTGGATCTCTGGTGGTATTGTTCCAACCATTATTTACTACGGCCTTAAAGCAATCCACCCTTCCATCTTTTTGCTCGCGACCATGATCATCTGTTCATTGACTGCGCTAGCGACTGGCACGTCTTGGGGTGCGGCTGGCACGGCAGGTATTGCAATGATGGGTATCGGTCAAGGTCTTGGTGTTCCTGCGCCAATCACTGCAGGTGCCGTACTTTCAGGCTGTTACTTTGGTGACAAAATGTCGCCTCTATCGGATTCAGTAATCCTTGCTTCATCTATGTCTAACGTTGAAGTGATGGAACATATTAAAGGCATGTTGCCGATAGCACTCATTAGCTACATTATTACAGGCATTATGTTTACTGCATTTGGCTTCCACTACGCAGGTCAAGTTGACATGAGCCAGGTAGACTCTGTCATTAAAGCGATGGAACAGCAGTTCTACATCACCCCTTACTCATTTGTTCCTGTGATCATCGTATTGTCACTTCTAGCGATGCGTATGCCTTCATTCCCAGTGATCAGTTTTGGTTCTCTGCTAGGTATTATTTGGGCAGTGATGATCCAAGATGTCGATTTCCTAACCGCGTTCAACACGGCTTGGGCTCCGTTTGCAATCTCATCTGGCGTAGATTTCATTGACTCAATCCTTAACCGTGGCGGCATGTCTTCAATGCTTGGGTCGGTAGCGGTTATCGTATTCGGCCTTGGTTTTGGCGGTCTACTAGATAAAGTAGGCGTGCTAGAGACTATCGCGAAGCTGTTTGAAAAACGCGTTCAAAGTGCAGGTTCATTGGCAACAAGCACAATTGGTACGGCCTTTATGGGCAACGTATTTGGTTCAGCGATGTACGTTTCACTTATTCTGACCCCAAAAATCTGTGCGAAGAACTATGACCGTCTAGGCTACAAACGTAAGAATTTGTCTCGTAACGCAGAATTTGGCGGCACGCTAACCTCAGGTATGGTCCCTTGGAGTGACAACGGTATCTACATGGCCAGTATTTTGGGTGTTGCTACACTGTCTTATGCCCCGTTCATGTGGCTGAGTTTTGTATGTATCATCGTAACGATCTTCACTTCTTACATGGGTTGGTTTGTTGATAAGTGCGAACCAACAGCAGAAGCAGTTGAAGAAGCTGAAGGCGAATTAAAGCAGCAAACCGCTTAACTTCGCAGAGATAGGAAGAACCTCTCTTCCGAATTCAATACTAAAAAAGAGCGCTTTAAAGCGCTCTTTTTTTATTTCCAAAACAAATCGTTAGCTTTGTTTGACTGGCGTTTTCACGGCTGAACGCTTCCCAAACCAATAGCCCAAGCCAAGCGGTGCAAAGAATATAACGGCAATGAACAGAATAAAGTAGATGATGGTACTTTTGACAAGTTCAATCAGCTTAGTCATTGCGAGATTCACAACCTCTTGCGACACTCGATCCATATCTTGAGCAAACTTCTCGCGCTCATGGGTAATGATCTGTGCGATTTCTTGGCGCTCTCTGGCAACCATCAGCTCTATAGCTTGGCGTTCTTCACCCAACTGAGATAAACGCGCCTCCGTCCTTTGATCGATATCGTCAACCAAAGGTTGTAACTCCAGCGCCATTTGCTCTGCCAAATAACGCATGTACTCTGGGTTGTTATCGATAAAATCCCTCACCGAATCAGCGGTAACTTGCAAACTATTGAGCGCCGCATTGACTTTTTCGATACTGGCAGAGCTACTCAAGGCCAACAACTGCGCTTTCCACGTCATAATTTTTGGTGTCTGTTCTGATACCAGACTTAGACGATCAGAGACATCCCCGAGTGCTTCTGGCATCGTGCCTAGCGTTGTAACGGCTTCCTCTTCGCTAATTTGGTTTGCATCTAACCACCTACGGTAAGCCGGAGTCCTAATCATGCTTAAATCAGCGAAGGGATGCTGCTTGGCGAACTCTGCAACAAACGTTTGTGTCTTGATGTATGCTTCTTTCTTCAATAAAGATTGAGCCAGTTTATCTACCTCTTTCGCTAAATAAACGGAAACTAACTTGGCCTCATCGGACGCAAAGAGCTCATTACCAGAAGCGGTAGTAAAAAACTGTTCCATTTGTAGCGTGAAAGTCCATGTATCAATCAGTGCAGCCATTGGGGACACTTGGTATGCAGAAGCTTGGATGCCTTCTTCAGCATTTATCTTCCAAAGTAAAATATAAGATTGATGAACTTCATCATGAGGCTCATATTGTTCGTGTAGTGCGTCTGCTGCTTGCTCAACCTGAGCAAAAAACTGCTGCGCATACTCACGAGTCAAAAGACGCATATTGAGCTCTTGTTTGGTAAGAGGGACGGTTTGACTCTCGATCTTGACTTCGAGCAGGGAGCACCCTGAAAGCATCATAACCAGCCCTATCAACATCATTGAAGACATTCGGCGAACGGACATGAAAACACCTTTAACAAATTGTATAGAACAGGAATAAAGCGAACTAAGTCATATAGTTCGAGCCTTTATTACCTCAACTCTTATGACATTAAGTCAGAGCAATATCAATCTGTTAGCGCTTCTGTTATCTTTTCACTATTGAGAACATTATTAGCAAAAAGTATGGTTTGTTTTAGGACATCATCTAAACATGCCAACTTCTCTTCCGGCACTTTTTGCCCTTGTTTAATCAACAGTTCAATATCACCCGAAATACAGTGCAATGGCATTGCACCTAAACTCCCTGAGACCCCTTTAAGACTGTGTGCGGCTCTTTGCGCTTGCTCTTTATCCTCTTCTAACAGCTGATACATTTTAGTGCCATCGCCAGAGTGGTCCTGAATAAAGACCTCCAGTAACATCCGCACAGCGCCCTCGTCACCAGACAGAGAATCTAACATTTTATTGATATCTATGTACGGCTCACGTTCCACTACTTCCACTTGTGATGAATTCACCTCATTACAACTTTTTTCGTTCATTTGGACGTTTTGAAAATTTTCTGACTGAGCTGAGGGAACAGTGTTAGCTCCATTTTCATCATCGCCAACTTGCTCTGACTTTTTATCATCGGTTCTGGGTAGTGGTATCGGTTGAATCGTTTTTGGGGAGAAGGCTCCCAATGAAATGAGGAAAAGGAGCAAACCACTGATTACAGACAGCCAAACAATAAAAGTCATTAGCTTCTGTTCCAACTTATCATTTATCGAAGTTAACTGGTTCGGGAAATCTGGATTAAGCAGTTGATTAGATAAATAACTGCCCTGTGCCTGAGCAGATAGTGCGCTTGAGGTTTGAGCAAGCTGGCGCTGAAGAGCACTTCGCTCTTCGGGAGAGAGTGCCTCTGATTCAATAAAAAGTCGGTCTAAGTCACGGTAAGTATCGCTATTCGTTGCAGAGTCACTAAAGACAGACTCAAAAACAAGCGCACCTAAGCGATAGTACATTGCCTGAATTTGCTCAGAGTTTTCTGTTCGAGCACGGCTGCTTCGTAACTGTTCTGCTAACGAAACCAATTCACTGTCACTTCTCACAAAAGCTCGAGCACTTTCTAAAAATCGGTCGGTCGTATAAAGCAATTGAGTGATATCTGGTGTGATTTTCCCTTCAGAAAACTCACTTTCAAGCTGTAAGCGAACTGCATAAGCCAACTGAAGTTTCAGTGAAATTTGGTCGACGTGTTTAACACGGTAAGGCAGATCGAAGTTAAAAAAGTGCCTGACTTCTTCAACTTTACTTCCTAACTCATTTACAGTCGAAATCGTTTGAATCGTTTGTTTGGCTTGCAGCCAAATGCCAAGTGCTAAAACACACCACAAAACGAACCAGAACCAAACAAACCGCCGTATTCCTTCTTTTAGCTTCAGCAACACTTGCCCCTCGCATATCTCCATTAATTACAAGCATATACTATGGATGTTTCTTATTCACATAAATAAAGAGAGCCGTTTGCTCTCTTTATTTAACGATATGATTTTAATTGCGACTTAACTGATCTTTTAGATTTGGAGGCGTCCCTTTAATCGTTAAGGTATCCGTCTCTGGATCATAAAAAATACGCTCGCCAAGTAAGAGACTATCGAAGCTAATATTCAAACCACCACCAGCTCCAACAAATTTAGTCAGTTTGCGAACCGTCGCACGATCACCTGGGAAAGACTCTTCAAGCTCGTACCCTTGCTCTTTGGTGAAATCCATAAAGCTCGTGCCATCTTGGCTTTGAGGAAGCTCTCCGGAAAGCTCTGAGATTTGAACCTCATCACCGGATTTAATTTGCTCATTGCAGTAGTCGTAAACTTGTTTCTTGTACTCGTTCACTTCTTGCTTTTCTAGCTTCGAGTCAGCACAAAAATCATCCACCGCCTGCATCAACACTAAGTTTTGTTGTTTAGTATCTAAGCCAATATCCGCTTGCAGAAAATCTAGGAAGAAGTCCGCCACTTTACGGCCAACGCGTCCTTTAATGTATTGCAGATAACGATTGGATTCCTTGTCGGTCTCGTAGCTCGACAGGTCGATGCGTGCGGCAATATCCATTTTGGTGATATCAAGGTAATCTGTCGCACTGATGTCCAAACCTTCGGTCACTTTTAAACTCTGATTCATTGGTAAGATACCGATGAACAAGTAGTCCGTTGCTAAACTCTGATACTCAGCGAAAACCAAGATACCTTCATCCGCAAATGGGTACTTAATCAACTCTTCTTTCAAGCGATTTGCACTAATTTGTGAGAAGTCGTAAAAATCTCGCTCTCCTTTGCGCATTTCTTGAAGCCAAAATTGAAATTCGCTGTCTGACTGGAAAGCGCCAAAACCTTTACCAGCTTTAGAATGGAATACTCGGTGAAGCTCAGCGACTAAGTTTTCTGTAGATGCATCGTTCTCTAATGATGCTGGACGAAAGTTTACAACCAGCTCGTCCTGATCGTTTTTGCACAGTTGATGCAGAATAACGTTTGAAAGATGAAGACTCATAGTGATTTTATCTTGCTACAAGGTTTTAGTTGATGGGCATTGTAGGTTATCATAAGCCGCTTTTACTATCATTATTAGAGTCTTTATGCCGATTACATCTAAATATACTGACGAGCAAGTAGAAAAAATTCTTGCTGAAGTAGCAACAGTTCTTGAAAAACACGCTGCTTCTCCTGAGTTGACGCTAATGATTGCCGGAAATATCGCAACCAATGTCTTAAATCAACGTGTTGCTGCTTCACAACGCAAAGCGATTGCTGAAAAATTTGCTCAGGCGCTGATGTCTTCTTTAGAAACACCAAAAACACACTAATCACGGACAATAGAACACATACATGGTAGACAGCGGAAACTCATACGGCGAACGTGTATCTCGACTAGTTGGTTGGGGTCACTGGTTTGCATTCTTCAATATCGTTGCGTCGATGTTGATAGGCACACGCTACATTGTTCAGTCTCCTTGGCCCGAGACGTTACTTGGTCAGTTTTATCTGGCGGTTTCTTGGGTTGGTCACTTTGGCTTTCTAGTTTTCGCACTTTACTTGCTTGTTCTATTCCCGTTGACGTTTATCCTGCCATCGCGGAAATTGTTCCGTTTGGTGGCAGTGATTTTCGCAACCGTTGGGCAAACCATATTATTAATTGATACCCAAGCGTATCAGTCGATCAATTTGCACTTAACTCCCGTTGTCTGGGAGTTACTATTCAGCGAAGACAAAAGTGCACTCAGCACTGACCTACAACATTTATTTGTTGTGATGCCGCTGATCTTCCTTGTTCAACTCGCACTATCCGAATGGGTATGGCGAAAACAGCGCAAACTATCTCATAAGCACGTAGGACGCCCTCTCGCGGCCGTCTTTTTCCTCAGCTTTATGACCAGCCATTTGGTTTACATTTGGGCAGATGCGTATTTTTACAACCCAATTACTAGCCAGCGTTCAAACTTCCCGTTGTCTTACCCGATGACAGCGAAGAGTTTTATGGAAAAACATGGTCTACTTGACCGTGAGGAATACCTAAAACGTTTAGCAGAAAACGAAAGCAACGTAGAGTTAGTCAACTACCCTCTTGAAAAGCTTGAGTTTAACCGCCGAGTTAATAAGCTCAATGTGTTGATGATCAGCATAAACAATTTACGAGCGGATGCGCTGAACCAAGAAGAGATGCCTAACCTCTATGAGTTTGCTGAAAACAATCAGAACTTCCGTAATCATTACAGCTCAAGTAATGATACATACGGGGCCTTTGGTTTGTTCTATGGCTTACCGACCAGTTATGCATCAAGCATCAAGGCGCAAGGTGCTTCCCCAGTATTGCTCGATGTACTGAAAGATCAGGGCTACAACTTTGGTTTATTCAGTGGCAGTGGGTTTGAAGATGATCTCTACTCAGAAATTATTTTCCGCGACTTGAACTTAGCGGAAGACCTAGATGGCACGCAAGCTCATACCGATAAACAATCTATCGCAAACTGGAATACATGGTTAGCAGAGAAAGCAAGTCAGCCATGGTTTAGTTACATCGAAGTCACCACCGTTGATAATTTTGAATCGATTCCTTCAAATAATGACGAAGAAATGCCTGCAAGTGAGCGATTCAAAAAAGCTTATGAATATGCAGTGAAGTCGGCGGATAGAACTATCGCCGGTATTATTGATGAACTGGAAACGACGGGACAACTGACAAACACCATCGTAATCATCACTTCTAATCACGGTAGTGAATTTAACGAAACCAATACGAACAGCTGGGGAGCAAACAGCAACTACAGCCGTTATCAATTACAAGTTCCGATGGTGATCCATTGGCCTGGAATGCTGGCTGGCGAATTTAATCACAGCACAAGTCACTTGGACCTCTCAGTTACACTGTTGCAAGATATGCTCGGCGTATCTTCCAACCCATATGATTACAGTAGTGGTCGCAACCTATTCGATGAAAGTCGTCGTCGCTGGATCTTGGCAGGCGATACTCGCGAGCTTGCCTTAATTACTAGCTCACAAACCACAGTGATCGATAAGTTTGGCAACTACAAGCTGTATGACAAAAACTACAAACGACTTCGAGATGATGCACCGAAGTTGCCAGTTTTGATGCAAGGTTTAACTGAGTTACAGCGTTTTTATTCTAAAAACGATTAATACCTAGCAATCCATATACTATTCAAACTCCCCTTTTTGGGGAGTTTTTGTTTATTTCAACAACACAAACCACAAATTTGCGCAGTAAACATCCAATCAGTTCAACTAGGGGTTTACAACATTTTCAAAGCCTTATATTATGCGCCTCAACAACGGAGAGATGGCTGAGTGGTTGAAAGCACCGGTCTTGAAAACCGGCATACGTTAATAGCGTATCTAGGGTTCAAATCCCTATCTCTCCGCCACATTTAGAAAAAGCCCGCTAAGAAATTAGCGGGCTTTTTCGCATCTCCAGACTTAAAAAGATTTGTACAAATCACTTATCACTTCTTGAACGCAACTAAGCACTCCGCCACACTCAGAAAGAACCCACAAAAAATTAATGCCCTTTTCGTTCGTTCCAGTGTTGAATCAATTTGATATTTACGTCTAGTTGTATCTACTCATCAATAAAGACTTCTTTAGCGGCATTGATAAGCTGCAAATGGATTGGGACGAGGTCAGCATGATTCGTTCGATATCCACCTCCAACGACAGCTGCGACAGGGATACCTCGAGATTTCACTGTTTGCATTAAAAATCTATCACGTTCTAAAATCCCTTGAGTCGACACATCAAAATATCCAAGCTCATCGTCTTGATGTATATCGACACCAGCATCGTAGATAACTAAATCAGGGCGATGAAGATTAAGTGCCATATCGACCACTTCTTTAAACGCCATTAAAAAATCCTCATCACCTGTCCCTCGCACCAAAGGCACATCGAGGTCAGACTGAGGCTTCCTCGCTGGGAAGTTTTTATCACAGTGGAAAGAAAGCGTGATGATATCTGGCTCATCGTCACATAAAGTTGCTGTTCCATCCCCATGGTGAACATCACTATCAATGATCAATACTTTATCGACATGCTCGACTTCGAGCGCTTGCCTGGCCGCGATCACTAAGTCATTAAATAAACAAAAACCACTGCCAAACTCTTTGTGTGCGTGGTGATACCCACCACTCAAATGAATGGCCACACCGTACTCAAGTGCCTTTTTTGCGGTCAGAGCCGTGCCCGCTGCTGAAGTTAGCGTTCTGGTAATGAGAGACTCACTCCAAGGAAAACCTATTCGGCGCATCTTCGCAGCTGGCATGTTTCCACTAACAAGTAACTCGACGTATTCCTCGTCATGAACACGTTTTACTTCCCCAACAGTTAATGCTTCGGGCTGGAAAAACTGCGTGTGCTCTTTCCAGTTATCTTTCTCCATATGCACCAATACCGATTCATAGAGGTACTGGTATTTCATAATTGGGTAACGATGCCCCTCTGGCAACTCAAGTTGAGAATAAATCGGGTGGTAGATAAATGGCAGCATGAGAAATTCTTAATAACAATGGTAACGAAATAGTATCAACTTAAAGGGTTGAATAAAACGCAATTTAATTGATAATGATTTTCAATATCAATTAAATTTAATATACATATGAATTCTACTTTCTTTGCTATTCTCGGCGCACTGTTTGGCTCTCTTTGTGCCCTGTCCCTATTTTCATCTCTTGTTGTTGGTGCGTGGTGGTTGGTTGATTTTATTGTGCTTAACTAACACAATGACTTTCAACTGAAATCAAAAAAACATAGGTGTTTGTATGAGTCAAACCGTCTTTATTACCGGAGCAAATCGCGGCATTGGCCTTAGCTTAACTGAGCTGTACCTGAAGCAAGGCCACCAAGTACATGCTACTAGCCGTTCCTTAGAGAACAGTTCAGAACTACAAACTCTAGCCTCACAATTCAGTAATTTGGTTTTGCACGAACTGGATGTCACTCACTACGAACAAGTCGCTAAGCTTGCCGATAAACTCCCTGCCATCGACTTACTCATCAATAATGCAGGATATTACGGCCCCAAGGGATATGGCTTTGGAAACACTGACGTAGAAGAATGGCGTAAAGCCTTCGAAGTAAACACCATTGCACCGTTAAAACTGGTTGAGCACTGTTACCCTCGCTTACAACAAGGCAAGATAAAAAAGATTGCTTGTATCTCATCAAAAGTGGGGAGCATGACCGAAAATACGTCCGGTGGCGGTTATATTTATCGCTCATCGAAAGCGGCGCTTAACTCGGTTGTGAAAAGCTTAAGTAATGATTTAACACCTGAAGGATTTACCGTTTTAGCGCTTCACCCTGGTTGGGTAAAAACGGCGATGGGCGGGCCAAATGCTTTGATAGATACGCAAACCTCCGCGCAAGGCCTAGCGAACGTGATAGAGCTGAGCACACCGCAGCTTTCAGGTCGATTTATTAACTACGATGGTACTGAGTTACCTTGGTAGCAGCATTAAGACACAACCATCACTAAACCAAATACCATCAAAGCCAGGCTTCATAATCGTGACTTGGTTGGCAAACATAATGTTCATCAGTGATCCACCAGCATAATTCACGCAATCTAACTTGAATTTATCTACATCCAATCCAGACTTAGGAAAAAGTAGAACAAATAAGGAGAAAGCACGATGGCAGCAGATAGGGATTTGGTTAATTTTAGCGAAGAGCACGAACTAAATTACTGCTTGAGAAGTGCTGGTAAACGCCAAACTCAAGCGAATCGAGATACATTAGTTGACTTGGGCAACCAGGTGAAAGAGGTACTGGACAAACGCGTGTTAACTCAAGGTGAAGTAAGAGGCGCGATCCAAAACCACGGTGACCTGTTCGAGTAATCTATTTTCAAGCATGCGCGGTGTTTAATTACACCGCGCTTGTCCTATGCCTGCTTACCTTTGGTTGCACGAGATTTAGTCGCGCCACCATTCTTTGAATAACTGCGCTTTTTACGTTTAAACGCAGGACGTTCCACCTTGGGTAAATGACGTAATGAATCAGGGATAGGGCCTGCTTTTACTTGTGCCATCAAGCTATCAATGCGTTGTTCCAGTGCTTGCATGAACGGCTGATATGCTTGATTTCTCTCTGCCATACCTTGTAACTGGTGCTCCCAATGAGCCGTCATATCAGGGTATGTTGAATCTTCTGGCAAGGCATGAATGAGACCTCTTCCCGCAGGAGAACTGAGAATTGACTTACCTTGACGCGTAAGCAGTTGGCGTTTGAACAGCGTGTCCAAAATACCAGCGCGAGTCGCTTCCGTGCCTAGCCCATCAGTGTCACGAAGGATTTTTTTCAGTTCTTTATCCGCAACGTAACGGGCGATCCCGGTCATCGCTTGCAACAGCGATGCTTCGGTAAAATGCTTTGGTGGCTCGGTTTTTCGGTCTTTTATTTCCCCTTCACGACAAGTTAACACGGTGCCTTCGGGTAGCGGTGGCACGGCATCAATACCTTCATCTTCCTTGTCAGTTTTGCCCATTAGCGCTTTCCAACCCGGCGAAACTAACTGACGACCTTTCGCGACAAACGTACCACCAGCGATATCGAAAACCAATTTCGCTTCTGCGTAAACCGCCGCCGGATAGAACTGCATGAGGTACTGGCGCGCAATCAATTGATACACTTTCATCTCATTGCCGGAAAGCGCATTCACATTAGCTTGCTTCGGTGTAGGGATAATCGCATGGTGCGCATCCACTTTTTTATCGTTCCAGGCTTTGGACTTTAATGTTAAGTCTGCTCCCTGAACGGCAACTTGCAACTCTTTTGCGTTATTCGCAATAGCAGTTGTCACCGTCCCTGCTTGTGAGTAGTGTTCCATCGGTAAATAGCGACAATCTGAACGCGGGTAAGTGATCAGCTTGTGCTTTTCATACAATGCCTGACAAGTATCTAGTACTTGTTGCGCACTCATACCATAGCGCTTCGCGGCATCGATCTGTAAGGCAGATAACGAATAAGGTAATGGTGCTGATTGCTTGGTTTGCTTTTGTTCCGACTCCGTCACTTTTGCAGGTTGATTTGCGATGCGGTTTGCAACATTTTCCACCAACTTACGGTTTAACACTCGACCTTCTTCGTCCTGCCAAGGCTTGCATGCCTCACTTGGCTTCCAACGAGCACGAATATCAAAAGTACCATTGGCATCTTGATATGGGATCAGAGCATGTAGGGTAAAATAGTCCTTCGGGACAAAGTTTTCGATTTCTTCATCACGACGCACCACTAAGCCAAGAACTGGCGTTTGCACTCGCCCTACCGAGAGAACACCTTGATACCCTGCTTTTTGACCAAGCAAGGTATAAGCACGAGACATGTTCATACCATACAGCCAATCAGCCCGAGAGCGGGCCAATGCAGAAACTGAAAGTGGGATAAACTCGCGATTACTGCGCATAGAACTGAGTGCGCGTTTAACCGCAGGTAAGTTCAAGTCGGAAATCAGCAAACGCTGTGTGGATTCCTTCTTGGTTTTAGATAACTTGCAATAGTCCAGAACTTCATCAACTAACAGCTGACCCTCTCGATCTGGGTCTCCTGCATGAATGACTTCGTTAGCTTCTTTGAGCAATTTACGAATCACTGTTAATTGCTTACTTGCGCTTTTCCTCGGTCTGAGCTGCCATTGCTGCGGAACAATTGGTAAATCTGCCATATTCCACTTTTTATAACGCTCATCGTAAGCGTCAGGTTCGACTTGTTCGAGCAAATGGCCGATACACCAAGTAACGATATCCCCGTTCCCACAGCGGATGAATCCTTGATCTTTCTTTTGAGGGTTTGGCAGTGCAGCGGCAATCGCACGGCCTAAGCTTGGTTTTTCAGCAATAAACAGACGAGACATAACGTTTTGGAAATAAATATAATTAGGGCCACATTAACGAATGTAGCCCTAATAAATCAAGAAAAACTGTATAAATAAACAGTCAATTTATTTAAGTTTTCAGTTATAGAAATTCAACAAACTGAGAAAGGTCACGCTCAGGAACTTTCATCGGTGTACAACCAGGCGTGCCTAAGTACAAGAAACCAACAATCTCATCGTCACCTTCTAAACCAAATGCTTGATGAACTTCTGGATGGAACATCCACTTACCTGAGCGCCAAAACCCTTGAAAGCCTTGCGCTACGGCTGCCATTTGCATCGCTTGTACAGCGCATCCCGCAGATAAGTGTTGCTCTAGTGCTGGTACTTTCTCATGTTCTGTTACTTTAGCAATCACCGTGATCACCATTGGTGCGCGAAATGGGGCATTCTTTACCTTTTCGACCACCGCTTCATCACTATTTTCAGCTTCTGCCGCTTTTACCAAGATATCTGACAGTTTTTTCAAACCATCGCCCTGTGCGATAACGAAACGCCAAGGGGTTAATCCCGCATGGTCAGGCGCACGAAGGCCAGCACGAATGATGTTCTCAAGAGCTTTACCTTCTGGTGCAGGCGCGGATAACTTCGCGATAGATCGGCGATTGAGCAAAAGATCGAGAGCGTCCATGAAAGAATCCTTATTGAATATCGTTGTTATTTTGTTTACGCCACTTTAGCACAATCTGCTCCTGCGAATAACAACCGGTTTTCTGTGGGCTTGATAACGTGCTTCACTTAACATCAATCTGGGTTTAATGTTAATTTATTCGCGAAATGAATAAGTTGAACATAGGCAGGTTGATGAACAAGGACAAACAAAACAGCATTTACGAAAAGATCGTTAATGACGAAGATGCCCGTGCCTGTAAGGCGATTCCTGAATCAGCTTGTCATCAAGTTCCCGGCAACTTTCTTAAAATCATTCTCGCTCAGTTTTTAACGAAAGTCGGCGATGCGTTAATCAATCCTAAAGTCACGTTGCCGTGGATACTACAAAGTCTCGGGGCTCCGGTTTACTTAATTGGTTGGCTGGTTCCTATTCGTGAGTCAGGATCCCTTATCCCACAACTTAGCATCGCGCACTACATCCGACGCATTCCAGTAAGAAAATGGGTCTGGGTAATTGGCAGTATCTTGCAGGCTCTTTCCATATTTGCAATCGGATTGGTCGCATTAACTCTAACAGGAGCAGCTGCGGGTTATGGTGTGATTGCATGCCTTGTGATCTTCAGCCTCTCACGCGGTTTAAATTCCGTCGCATCAAAAGATGTATTGGGCAAAACCATCCCTAAAAACCAACGAGGTCAAGTCAACGGCTGGTCTTCAAGCGCTGCTGGCCTGGTTACGCTGCTTTTCGCTAGCCTTCTGGCACTAGCCTGGTTATGGGACGTAGAGCCGACAGAGCGCTTTTACGGTCTGAGTTTAGGCTTAGCGGGCGTCATATGGCTCATCGCGGCATTCGTCTATGCGCGAATTAATGAGTATGCCGGTGAGGTAGACGGTGGTCGAAATGGCGTCCTCGAAGCATTTAAACAACTCGCGTTACTTAAGACAGACGTGACCTTTCGTCGATTCGTTATCACGCGGACACTATTTTTATGTTCTGCGCTGAGTGCTCCGTACTACGTTGTGCTGGCACAGCAATCTCTGGGGGGACAGCTCTGGGTGCTAGCTCTCTTTATGTTTGCGAGTGGCTTGGCCTCCTTTGTGTCAGGTCCTTTCTGGGGAAGAATGTCCGATCGCTCTAGCCGCAGTGTGATGGTCATCGGCGCAATGATGAGCGCGCTACTTGGCGTTGTTTTATTTGTTTACGATACATGGGTCACCGCTAGCCAAAGCTTCCTATTCGTGATTCCTCTGCTTTACTTTTGTGTTTGTATTGCCCACGACGGAATACGAGTCGGACGAAAAACCTATTTAGTTGATATCGCAGAAGGTGACAAACGGACGAGCTATGTAGCCGTGAGTAACACAGTGGTTGGGATAATGCTGCTTCTAATGAGCTCTCTTGGTGTTATGTCGAACTTCTTGAGCCTTTCAGCTGTGGTGTTAGTGTTCTCTTTTATTACTTTTGCTGGCGTGGTAATGGCCAAACAACTGCCAGATATCAGTGACTAGTTCTATACAAAAAAGCTGCGCTCAAAGCGCAGCTTTTATGGTAAACACACATTAAAAGGCTAGAGTTTTACCGCCAATTTAACACCTTGACGAATCGCACGCACAGCATCAAGTTCACCCGCATGGTCAGCTCCGCCAATGATATGAATCTTATCTCCAAGTTCAGACCATTTATCTTCAAACGGACGTACAGACTCTTGCCCAGCACAAATGATAACTTTGTCTGCATTAAGTACCTGCGCGCTTCCGTCTACATGAATGTGCAAACCTTGATCATCAATTTTATCGTAAGACACGCCACCGACTAAATGTACGCCCCGTTTTTCAAGGGTACGTTTATGGATCCAACCTGTCGTTTTACCCGGACCTTTACCTACACGACCTTTACGACGCTGAAGTACCCAGACTTCTTTATCGCTGACTGCATCAGGGTAAGGATATAAACCACCCGGCTGAGACATCTCCTTGTCGATTCCCCATTCATGCAACCAGTCATCCAACGTTTGTCCAACTGGCTCTGTGAGCATGGTCGCGACATCTACGCCAATGCCACCAGCACCAACGATAGCCACTTTCTCACCGACTGGCGTTTTGTCTCGAATGAGAGTTTGATAGTCGACGACTTTCTCTGGGTTATCAATTCCATCAATATTGACTTTACGTGGCTCAACACCCGATGCCATCACTATCTCATCGTACTCTGTGAGTAAGTCATAGTTCGCTTCCGTCGATAAGTGCAGATTCACGCCTGTTTCATCAATACGGTTAGCGAAATATCGTATCGTCTCTCGAAACTCTTCCTTACCAGGGATCTGCATCGCAAGACGGAACTGACCACCGATGCGGTCGTTCTTTTCGAACAAATCAACCTTATGGCCACGTTCAGCCAGTGTGGTCGCACAAGCCAAGCCCGCAGGTCCAGCACCAACAACTGCAATGTTTTTCTTTTTAAAGGCTGGTTCAACAACAATTTCGGTTTCATAGCACGCTAGAGGGTTCACTAAGCAACTGGCGCGCTTACCTTTAAACACGTTATCTAGACACGCCTGATTACAACCAATACACGTATTAATAAGCTGCGCTTTTTCCTGTTCGGCTTTAGCAACAAAGTAAGGATCGGCCAAGAATGGTCGCGCCATCGAAACCATGTCGGCATGACCTGAAGATAAAATACGTTCTGCTTCATCTGGCGTATTTATACGGTTGCAAGTGATAATAGGAACCGAAACGTGAGGTTTAACTTTTTCCGTAACCCATGTAAACGCACCGCGTGGTACTTGAGTCGCAATTGTCGGAATTCGAGCCTCATGCCAACCGATACCCGTATTAATAATCGTGACGCCAGCCTCTTCAAGTGCTTTCGCCAATTCGATAACGTCTTCAAAAGTGCTGCCCTGCTCGACAAGATCCAGCATAGAAAGACGGAAGATGATGATGAACTTGTCACCCACCGCCTTGCGTACCGCTTTAACAATTTCTAGCGGAAAACGCATACGTTTTTTATAGCTGCCACCCCATTCGTCGTAACGCATATTAGTACGTTTACATAAGAATTGGTTTATCAAGTAACCTTCCGAGCCCATTAACTCGACGCCATCATAACCAGCAAGCTGTGCTAACTCCGCACTATTAGCAAACGCGTCGATGGTTTTCTTTATCTGGCGGTCGCTCATTTCACTCGGAGCAAACTTTGCAATCGGCGCTTTAATGCCAGATGCACTTTGCGAGAATGGATGCATTGCATAACGCCCAGCATGGAGAATTTGCAACGCAATTTTACCACCGTGCTTGTGCACCGCTTCTGTCACAACTTTATGGGCTTTAGCATGTTTTGGCTTGCTGAATTCAGCACTCAACGGGTGTAAACGACCGCGTAAGTTAGGAGAAAAACCTCCGGTTACAATCAGTCCGACACCGCCTTTCGCGCGTTCTTCATAAAAAGCAGCGAGCTTCTGTAATCCTTCTTTGTGCTCTTCTAAGCCCGTGTGCATTGATCCCATCAGAACTCGGTTTCGTAATTGTGTGAAACCGAGGTCCAGTGGCTTTAATAGGTTTGGGTACATGGCAGACATCACTTAACATCCATTGTTATTATCATGGTCTGACCAGATTAAGCCTGCTCAACCAAAAAATCAAACAAGCGTTTACATTTTTGTAACACCGATCAATCTCGTGTGAAAATATGCCAATTGTTGAGTGGTCGTGATAAGCTAAAAAAATGTTATCTTTTGAGATCTTAGAGATAAGAACCCATACTTTGTTAGACTCGGCGTAACTATCTCGTTATGGAGACAAGATGAAAAAACTCTTCAAATTTATTGGTTTGATATTTAAAGGGATATGGAAAAGTATCACTTTCATCAGACTCGCACTGGCAAACCTAATTTTCTTGCTGATGATTGCCGTTTTCTACTTTGCCTTTACTTATACCGGAGACGGTCAACCTGTCGTCGAAAAAGAATCGGCATTGGTGATGAACCTTTCAGGCCCAATTGTCGAACAAAGACGTTATGTAAACCCAATGGACTCTTTTGCTGGTTCCCTTTTGGGTAATGAGTTACCGAAAGAAAACGTCCTTTTCGATATCGTTGATACTATTCGCTACGCGAAAGACGATCCTAAAGTATCTGGATTAGTGCTAGCACTGCGAGACATGCCAGAAACAAATCTCACGAAACTGCGTTACATCGCGAAAGCGTTGAACGAATTTAAAGCGTCAGGCAAACCCGTTTACGCCGTAGGTGATTTCTACAACCAAAGCCAATATTACTTGGCAAGTTACGCTGACAAAGTTTATCTGGCACCTGATGGTGGTGTATTGATTAAAGGTTACAGCGCTTACTCAATGTACTACAAAACGTTACTTGAAAAGCTTGACGTTTCCACTCATGTTTTTCGCGTAGGTACTTATAAATCCGCTATCGAACCGTTTATTCGTGATGACATGTCCGATGCGGCGAAAGAGTCAGCAACACGCTGGGTTACTCAATTGTGGAGTGCTTTTGTTGATGACGTAACAACAAACCGAAACATTGATGCGAAAGTGCTTAATCCAACCATGGATGAGCTGATTAACGAGATGAAGTCTGTAAATGGCGATATTGCTCAGCTCGCAGTCAAACTGGGGCTAGTGGATGAACTTGCGACACGCCAAGACATTCGCACTCTATTTGCAAAACAGTTTGGTAGTGACGGCAAAGACAGCTACAACGCGATTGGTTACTACGACTACCTTGCAACGATTCGTCCCGATTACACACTACCTCAGCACGACATCGCCGTTGTTCTAGCCAGTGGCGCGATTATGGACGGTCAACAACCTCGCGGAACTGTTGGTGGTGACACGGTCGCAAGCTTGCTGCGTCAAGCACGCAATGATGAAAAAGTGAAAGCGGTCGTATTACGAGTAGATAGTCCAGGAGGCAGTGCCTTTGCTTCTGAAGTGATTCGTAACGAAGTAGAAGCTCTGAAGCAAGCAGGTAAGCCGGTTGTTGTATCCATGTCGAGTTTGGCCGCTTCTGGTGGTTATTGGATTTCAATGAGCGCAGACAAAATCGTTGCTCAGCCAACAACCCTGACGGGCTCCATTGGTATATTTAGTGTCATCACCACGTTTGAAAAAGGCTTTAGCAAGTTAGGTATTAATACTGATGGCGTTGGCACATCGCCGTTCTCAGGTGACGGTATTACCACTGGCCTTTCTGAGGGCGCGTCTCAAGTGTTCCAATTAGGTATCGAACACGGTTACAAGCGCTTTATTTCTCTAGTTGGCGAGAATCGCGATATGTCTCTAGAGGAAGTTGACAAAGTTGCTCAAGGTCGAGTTTGGACTGGCCAAGATGCACTATCCTTTGGTCTTGTCGATCAAATGGGTGACTTTGATGATGCTGTAGAGCTAGCGGCGAAACTAGCGAACGTGACCGATTACGGCATTTACTGGGTAGAAGAGCCTCTTTCACCTACTGAACTATTTCTGCAAGAGTTTATGAAACAGGTGAAAGTCTCTCTAGGTATTGATGCAACAAGCTTGCTACCAAAAAGTCTTCAACCCGTAGCTCAACAATTCGAACAAGACGCAAGCTTGCTCCAAAGCTTCAACGATCCTAAAGGTCAATACGCATTTTGTTTGAACTGCCAAGTGCAGTAGTTTTTCCATCAATATTACAAAGGGCGCTTCTACTTGAAGTGCCCTTTTTATTAGGCTTTGCATCTCCTCAGATGACTTTCTGATGCTGTGCGTATAGCCTCGCATCTCAAGGTTATTTAGGTATATAATCCCCGCCTCTGTTCCCCTACACGAAAGAAAAAACGATGACTAGAAAACACATCTACATCGCTTACACCGGTGGTACCATCGGAATGCAAAAATCCGACCACGGCTATGTGCCTGTTGCTGGCTTTATGGAAAAGCAATTAGCAAGCATGCCCGAATTCCATCGTCCTGAAATGCCGGATTACACCATCCACGAATACGACCCTCTGATTGACTCATCAGATATGACACCTGCTGACTGGCAGCAGATTGCGAATGATATTCGTGACAACTATGACAAATACGATGGTTTCGTTATCCTACATGGTACTGACACCATGGCGTACACAGCGTCCGCATTGTCTTTCATGCTTGAAAACCTTGGTAAGCCAGTGATTGTAACGGGTTCACAAATCCCTCTCGCAGAGCTGCGTTCTGACGGCCAAGCAAACCTATTAAACGCGCTACATATTGCGGCAAACTACCCGATCAACGAAGTAACTTTGTTCTTCAATAATCAATTGATGCGTGGTAACCGCAGCACAAAATCTCATGCAGACGGTTTTAATGCCTTTACTTCACCAAACCTTCCTCCACTATTGGAAGCTGGGATCAATATTCAAGTTAGCAACAGCGTAACCGTTGGTGCACAACCAGAAGGTGAGTTTAAGGTTCACAACATCACGCCACAACCAATCGGTGTGATCACCATGTACCCTGGTATTTCACACGAAGTTATCCGCAACACGCTTCGTCAGCCCGTGAATGCGATGATTCTTCTGACTTTTGGTGTCGGTAATGCTCCTCAGAACCCTGAGCTGCTTGGTCACCTGAAAGAAGCCTCTGAGCGCGGCGTTATTGTTGTCAACCTGACTCAGTGTTTGGCAGGTAAAGTGAATATGGGCGGATATGCCACAGGTTGTGCGCTCGCAGACTCTGGTGTTATCAGTGGCTTTGACATGACGCCCGAAGCGGCGCTGGCAAAACTACACTACCTTCTAAGCCAAAACCTTTCTTACGAAGAAGTAAAAGAGAGAATGCAACAAGTACTGCGTGGTGAAATGAGCCTGTAAGTTCAAGCTTTCTACGATCTAAAAAGCCCAATACAGTTTGGGCTTTTTTCTTTCAAAATCAAAATAATAAAATTTTGAGAAATAAGGCGTAAGGATTAATCAATGTTCGGATTGACACGAACAATATCGCTCTCTTCTCCGCTGAATTGTTTTTTAAGCTCTTGTTTTGATTTAAAACTGATTTCACCACCGGCTGCAACCGTCATATGCTGCGCATCAGTATTATGTTTTGATTGATACAACATCACAGCTTGCATACACGAATCTCGCTGCTCTTTAGAAAGTGTTGTACCCTCAGGCCATCTTCCCGTTTCTACTGCATAGACTAAGCGATCATAAACTTCTGGAGTCATCGCTTGTAATAGTTGTTCTGCGTCCATAGTGTACCTTCTCATTACATTCTATTTACAGAACATAACGGGTTAAGAAACTGAGTCAAGAATACGAAAATGAATTGGTGTAACGGATCACAAGCAAAGCCATGAAAAGAACAAACTGGTTACTTCTCAGCCTCGCATGTTTTGCGCTATCGGGCTGTTTTGAAGGTAACGTGACAACCGAAGAGTTGTGCCAAAAAACACCAGAGCTACGTTGCGAGCAGCTCAATATGGATGACGGCCAATGTCGAATTCCAAGAACAAATTTGGTTTGGCATCGGTTTGAGCAATTGAAAAACCCATCAGAGGCCAACCAAATCATCGAATACGGTCTGGTCGCTGAATATAGGAAATGCTTAGAACTCGCCTCCCAGATCACCCCTATTGATCAAAGTGCTCTCAAAAGACAACGCTTTAATGCATTGGTACACAGTATTGATGAGCTAGAGCGCATTGTAAACGAGTTAAAAGGCTCAGAAGACCCGGCTACTTTGTATTTCTTATGGTCTCAAACGGGAGATACTCAAGCTCGGCGCGCATTTTTACAAATGGAAGGGTCTCCCCAATTAAATAATGCTGAGATGCAATATGCATTAGCCACTTTTTATACCAACCGAGATACCAAGAAAACCCTGGAGCTTCTTAATAACGCGTTGTCTTTATCTGATGAAGACAACATCAATCCTGTCATTCTCAAGTCAATGGCAAGTATTCATCAAGGGCTTGGAGACAAAGAGCAAGCGTATCTATGGGCAATGGTCGCGAAGAGATTCGGCGTACCGCTTGCTGATGAAAAGCAGCTCCAACGTATGTTCAATTTCAGTCATCCAGAGCGATATAAGCAGTTGGATGAATTAGCCGAATCGGTGGCGAAAGCCATAGAGAAAGGTATCTATTCCCCAGCAATGATACCCATTGAGATATAAACGAAAAACTCCCGCAATGAGCGGGAGTTTTTATTTAAGTCGAGCGACACTCAGATCACTGTTGAGCATGAATCATCCTGAAAGGATAAAACAATCTCGAGCACAATTTTGTCGTTATTATTCTGATTTGTTGAAAATTAACGACACAGAATTAACACAAAAACGCTCTCCTGTGGTCTGTGGGCCATCTTCAAAAACGTGCCCTAGATGGCTATCACACGTTGCACAACGAATCTCTGTACGTACCATTCCGTGACTTAGATCTTCTAAATAGCGCACCGCTTGATCGTTGATAGGCGCATCAAAACTTGGCCATCCGCAGCCAGAGTCATACTTGTTATCAGAGACAAAGAGAGGGGCATTACAACAAGTACAAGCATAAACACCAGTTTCCTTATTATGCAGTAGCTTACCGCTGAAAGGAGGCTCTGTACCTTGCTCTCGGCAAACACGGAACTCTTCATCAGACAGTTGCTCACGCCACTGTTCATCTGACTTCGTCACTTTTTTCCCGCTTTGTTCCACGACTTTCGGCTCCTTATTTACTGTTCTTGGTATTGACTTTTTTAGCAAAAAACTTGCTTCTCTTAACAGTTGTAGCACATACTTTCTCACCAGGACACCATGCGTAATTAATTTGATAAGAGCACTTATCTCACCAGTTATATTACGCCAACTGGGCTACAGAAGAATCAGTTAAAAGTTTAAAAAACGTACATTTGCAAAGAATTGTTAAAAAAAGCGTCGCTTTTTTTTGACTTTAAACAAGTTAAGTCCGATTATCACTTGCAGATGTTTACTGGATTCTGTAATTTTACTACCAGTTATCTTTAATCAGAAATTAAGTTGTGGAGCAACTATAATGACTATCAAAGTAGGTATTAACGGTTTTGGCCGTATCGGTCGTTTCGTATTCCGTGCAGCGCAAGAGCGCAACGACATCGAAGTAGTAGGTATTAACGACCTTATCGATGTAGATTACATGGCATACATGCTTAAGTATGACTCAACTCACGGCCGTTTCAACGGTACTGTTGAAGTTGAAGGCGGTAACCTAATCGTTAACGGTAAAACTGTACGTGTTACTGCAGAGCGCAACCCTGAAGACCTAAAATGGGACGAAATCGGTGTTGACGTTGTAGCTGAAGCAACTGGTCTTTTCCTAACTGACGAGACTGCACGTAAGCACATCACTGCTGGCGCGAAAAAAGTTGTACTAACTGGTCCTTCTAAAGACGCTACTCCAATGTTCGTTAACGGCGTAAACTTCGACACTTACGCTGGTCAAGACATCGTTTCTAACGCTTCTTGTACTACTAACTGTCTAGCGCCTATCGCTAAAGTTCTTAACGACAAGTTCGGTATCGAATCTGGTCTTATGACTACAGTTCACGCAACTACAGCAACTCAAAAAACTGTAGATGGTCCTTCTGCTAAAGACTGGCGCGGTGGTCGTGGTGCTTCTCAAAACATCATCCCATCTTCAACTGGTGCTGCTAAAGCTGTAGGCGTTGTACTTCCAGAAGTAAACGGCAAACTAACTGGTATGGCTTTCCGCGTACCAACTGCTAACGTTTCTGTAGTTGACCTAACTGTTAACCTAGTTAACGGTGCTTCTTACGAAGACATCTGTAAAGCGATGAAAGAAGCTTCTGAAGGCGAACTAAAAGGCGTTCTAGGCTACACTGAAGATGCAGTTGTATCTCAAGACTTCATCGGCGAAGTTTGCACTTCAGTATTCGATGCTAAAGCTGGTATCGCACTAACTGACAAATTCGTTAAAGTTGTATCTTGGTACGACAACGAAATCGGTTACTCAAACAAAGTTCTAGACCTAATCGCTCACATCTCTAAGTAATTAGAAAGTTAGCAATTAGCGAATAACTTCGTTAAAGAAAAGGCGGCTCTAGAGTCGCCTTTTTTGTATCTGGAATTTGAGAGAATGCAGGCTCGATGTTGCATTTAATGTGCGAAGCGCGTCTAAAAGCTCTCCCCAGCGATAGGAAACTACACATGGATTTAAAAACTCTCCCAGCCCTAACGGTGCTATCTGATAACGTCACTATCGTTGAAGTTGATCAGATAAAAATCGTCCGCGTGATTCATGACAAAGCAACGGCAGGCATCTCGCTATACGGTGGTCATGTCGTGTCGTTCACGCCTGAAGGTCAAGAAGATCTGATCTGGATGAGCGAAAAAGCTGTCTTCGATGGTAAAGCTGCTCTTCGCGGTGGTATTCCGGTTTGTTGGCCTTGGTTTGGGCGTATTGCTGCTCCAGCTCACGGCTTTGCCCGCACCGCAGAATGGGAGTTGGTTGAACATCGTGAGAACCATAACGGTGTGATTGTTGAACTTGCTCTGTTCCCGACAGAAGAAATCCACGATATTTGGCCCCATATGTTTGACGCTCGTTTGGTGATTGAAGTGGGCGATGAGCTAAAAGTGACGCTCAAAGTCATGAACATTGATGACGAGGCTTGGACCTTCTCTGGCGCATTACATACTTACCTAAACGTTGGAGACATTAAGCAAGCACAAACGACAGGCATGGGTGCCGAGTACATTGATAGCTTGAAAGCGGATGCGGTATGCCAAGGTGGTAATGTTCTACAACTAACTGACACCATTGATCGCGTTTACACGCAACCAGAAGCGAAAATTTTGGTAAAAGACCCGGTATTGGATCGTACGCTAAGCGTACACAACCAAGGCCACAACTCAGCAGTATTATGGAACCCTTGGGCAGAAGGTGCGCAAAGCATGGGTGACATGGCTGACGATGGTTATCAAACCATGTTGTGTGTGGAGTCTGCTGTTCATGCACCAAGTATTGAGCAAGGTCAAACGCTCCAACCAGGTGAGACACATGAACTTGTCACTGTCATTTCAGCGCAGTAAGAATCACCATATAAAGGCCGGGGATACCCGGCTTTTTTTGTAATAAAAGCTCTGCTTAGATGGTCCTATCTTTACTAACTTATTGGTTACTGGTCACTTTTGACGGTTTCATTAATAAATATCAAAAAAATTGATCATATAAACCGATAGCATACCGACACAAAACTCATAAATAATAAAAATATCAGGAATTAGTCTATGTTAGAGAGATACCGAAATCAAAGTGTCGGATTCCAGTTGAAACTGGTGATCACTTTGTGTCTATTCATTGCTTTCAGCAGTATTGCAGCGCTTGTTTACCGCAACGCTTCCGATGTTCTATTGGAAAGCACACTGAAAGAACACCAATCTAAAGTAGAATCAATGGCAAAAACCATTGCTGGCCAATTCGATGCTTACCTGCACACCGCTAAAGTCCTCGAATCTACTTTTCGCAATGGCTACCTTGCCGGTGTCTATGTCGAAAATTACACGGTTGACTTCATGGGACATGAAGTACCAAACATCACTCAATACAGTGAAAGCTTAATTAATGACACCAAGTTGGTCGACAGTTTCACACGTGATACCGGCGCTATAGCAACGCTATTCGCACCATTGGGTGACGACTTTATTCGGGTGTCCACCTCCCTAAAAGATCCACAAGGTCAGCGAGCGGTCGGAACCACGCTAGGCATCAACCATCCTGGTTATCAGCAACTTAAAGCAGGACAACCGTATTACGCTCAAATTAAATTGTATGGCGAGCGCTACATTACCTACTATGCCCCAATCAAAGATGCGACAGGAAAGGTAGCAGGCCTATCGTTTATTGGCTTACCAGTAGACCAAGCGACACAAACCTTATTCGATGCACTCGAAGAGATAAAATGGGGCGACACTGGTTACACCATTATCGTTGATAACGACGAAAACAATCTTGGTAAATACCTACTTCATCCAGCAAAAAGCGGCTCAGATTCGTCAATACTAGAAGTCGCCGACTACAATGGTCACAAGCCTTTTGGCCAGATTTTCGAACAATCTAGTGGATTAATTCGCTACCCTTTCGAGTACCAAGGTAACGTAGGCGAAAAGTATCTTGTCTACACAGAGGTTCCAGGTTGGAACTGGAAACTGCTAGGCGGTACATTTATCAAAGAAGTTACAAAAGGTAGCGACACGCTTCTCACACTCATTGCCATCATTTCTTCGGTAGCGGCAATCATTACTTTTGTTGTACTGACACTTTTCTTGAATCACAGCTTACAACCTCTCACGACTCTAAACTCATACATGACTCGCTTAGCCGGCGGCGAAGTCAGCTTGAGCATCCCAGCGTCTCGTAAAGCATCAAAGAATGAAATTACGAACCTGAGCTCTGGTGTCGCCAGTATGGCAAGTCAGCTCAATGAACTTGTCGGTAAGATCCGTTCAACAAGCGACTTAGTGGAGAGCAACTCCACCAGCGTTGCCAACGATGCACATAGCAATTTGACCCAAGCCGACCGACAACAACAAGAAGTCGAGCAAGTTGTGACAGCGATTGAAGAAATGGCCTCTTCCGCTCAATCTGTCGCACAACAAGTCGAAAGCATTGCGGAAAACGTACGCTCAGCAAATACCGATAGCCAGTCTGGTCTCGCGATTGTTGAAGGCGTATGTATCGACGTTGCTCAACTTAACGATCAATTGGATCAATCAGCAACGGCTATCGAGCAAGTAAATCGCGATAGCGAGAGTATTCAAACCGTCACTAAAATGATTGATGAAATTGCTGAGCAAACCAATTTACTTGCCTTGAATGCCGCCATTGAAGCAGCATGAGCAGGTGAACAAGGTCGTGGCTTCGCAGTTGTAGCAGATGAAGTGCGCACACTTGCGCACCGAACCCAAAGCTCAGTTCAGGATGTCGTGGAAATTATCGAGAAACTAAAAGGGTCGACTCATAATGCAGTTAATATGATGACAGACAGCCAACGCAGTGCAAACCAGGTCTTGGACAAAGCACAAGACGCGGGCACAGCATTAGAAGCCATCGCAGTACAAGTGCAGTCGATAGCCTCTCAAGCCGACGCCATTGCAGCGACTTCAGAAGAACAAGCTCAAGTTTCACAAGAAATTGCAGCAAATGCCCATTCTATCAGTGAACTTAACCGAGAAAGCCGCAACACGAGCGCAAAAACCTCGCAAAGTGCCATTGAACTTCAACAACAAGCACGAAACTTGAAAGAGCAAGTCGACTTCTTCCACTAATACTTAATAAGAGCCGACCCAGTCGGCTCTTTTTGTTTCACTTGAGACCATGCTTTTTGATAGAATTTGCCGCCCTACTTTCTGTTCGAGATCGTCATGAACTATCAATGCCCTCTATGCCACCAAGCTCTAGCGTTAAATGAAAAAACGTTTAAGTGCGAAAACAATCATCAGTTTGACTTAGCAAAAGAAGGCTACGTTAACTTGATGCCAGCGCATCACAAACGTTCTAAAGATCCTGGTGACAACAAAGAGATGATGCAAGCTCGTCGTCGATTCCTCGAAGGAGATTACTACAACCCAATGCGCCAAGAAGTGGCGCAGCTGTGTGCAACATACACTGAGGGGAGCACCCATCAATTATTAGATATTGGTTGTGGTGAAGGTTACTACACAGATCAAGTACAAAAGACGATAGAAACACAAGCGAACCATGCCACGATTTATGGCTTAGACATTTCCAAAGTTGCCATTCGTTACGCGGCGAAGCGTTACACGCACTGCAACTTTAGTGTGGCTTCTAGTCACCGACTTCCCTTCGCAAATGAATCCTTAGATGCCATTTTGCGCATTTATGCCCCGTGTAAAGCTGAGGAGCTGCAGCGCGTTGTAAAAAACGACGGCGTTGTTGTCACGGTTACTCCTGCTAGCCGCCACTTATACCAACTGCGTGAGCGCATTTATCAAGAAGTTCGTCTTCACAATGAAGAACCAGAACATATTGAAGGGTTTGAATTAGAGCACCAGCAGCATCTTAACTATGTTATGGACTTGAAAAACGGAGCCGCAATCGATTTATTGCAAATGACGCCATTCGCATGGAAAGCAACCGATGCTCTTCGTGAAGAGTTGAAATCCGCTACACTTTTCCAATGTGAGGCTGATTTTATGTTGCGTGTATATCGCAAAAAAACACTCAATTAATAAGTCAAAAAAAAACAACAAACGCAAATAGTTATCATTTATATTGATTCATTGCTCAGCCTCCATTAATATCATCCGGACATTTTTGGAGGCTTTTCAATGCGCTTTTCTACTTTGAGCTTGCTCTTTGCAGGCTTACTTACTGGTTGCTCTTCATATACGCAAACCAACTCTCACGCAACCTCAGCGGAAGTCACTAGTTTTTACGACTACCAACTATACACCCCTTCTGGCGAGCATATCGCTCTAAGCAAACTGCCAATTGAGCTGCAACAAGCAGATGTCATTCTTATTGGTGAATGGCACACACACGCCGGCGTTCATCGCTTTCAAACCGATATGCTCAAACAACTTACGTCCTACGACCGCTCACTCGCGTTATCTATGGAACAATTTACCCGCGACAAACAACCTGTTGTTGACGCTTACCTACGTGGGGAGATCGGCGAACAGTACTTAATGAAACAAGCCAACGCTTGGCCCAATTATGAAAGCGACTATCGCCCTCTCGTGGAGTTGGCTAAGCAGAAAAATCTCCCGGTCATTGCAGCAAATGCACCAAAGAGCATTGTTCGATGCATTGGTCGACAAGGGCTAGATTACATTAACAAGCTCGATGATGATCAGCGAATGTTCATTGCACAAGCCATCAACACTGGTAGTAGTCCGTACAAAGAAAAGTTCATGGCATCCATGCATCACGGTAAGCCAGAGCAGACGGAAAAACAGTTTGCAGCTCAAGTTACTTGGGATGAAACTATGGCGGAATCTATCGTTAGCTACCTAGACGACAGCCCAGGCGCTCAGATTGTCCATGTTGCGGGCAAGTTTCACACCGAGCAAGGGTTGGGTACGGCAGCATCAATCTTAAGCCGCAACCCGAGCTTAAAAGTGGTTGTAATTAGCCTAACAGATAACGTGCTTTCTGATAATACAGACTATCAGTTAGAGGTTCTCGCACCACCAGTACGGTATGTACAAGATGCTCACCGCATGGCGGCATATCAACATCTAACTAAACGCAATAACGATCTTCAATGTAAGTAGCTGGTCTTCAATTTAAGTTACTACCTTGTCGTTGCGTTGCATCATCACACCGCTCCGAGTTCATAGAGTGACAACGGTCTGCTTCCTGCTGGTCTATTTTTTGCTAAAGATCACCAATAGAAACTAGAAGCGGCAAAAGCAGACCTGTTTTTATCCAAATAGCTTCAGAAATAAACTTTGCCGCCGATAAAAATATAACTGCTTTTTACCCGCACTCAGTGACCGAGTGTCGATGTTCCAAGGAGTATTCGATGAATCCAGTAGGAAGCACTTCTGTTAATAGCTATGCCAAACAATCTGTCGCCTCTAAACAAGCAAGTATTGCACAAGAAGAAACTAGCGCTTCGCCGCTGAAAGTCGAACACAATAAGGTGACGCTTTCGACCGAAGGCAAAGCGCTACTTGCCGCTCTGCAACAAATCGAGCACGACAGCAAGAAAATAGAAGCAGAAGATAAATCTGTTGGTGAAAAGGTCGAATCTTTCACGCATGGTGCTCTTGGCATGGATCACCCCGATAAAATCGAGAAAGAAGAGGATGGCTCATATTCTGCGGGTCAATACCTTTCTGCGGCACTTACCGTTGGTGGCATCATACTGGCATTAGTCTGATAACCAGTCTGATAATCGTCACGACAACAAATCCTATTTGAACCAAACACTTACTGCAGCCCATAATTTAATAAGCCAAAGAACGATATGATGCAAACGTAAGTGAATTCGACCGCTCTTGTGGCCCGATAATACATGCTCGTTTATTGCTCCCTAAACTAGGTTTCTTGTGAAGGCACTGAATGGATAACTTTAGTCCATGCTTTCAACTCCTAAGCGTAATCCAAGCCCGCGTTTGTGGGCTTTCTTCTTTCCAAACTAACGAACGTTAGAGAGCGACTCATTTTTTCTGCAAAACCAAACAAAAACGACAATTTGGTTAAACTTTTATTACCGACACAAAACCTTCATAAATCATTGCTTTAATGCCTGCGCTTTCAATAAACAAGGAAAATATAATGAAGCGCTTAGTATCTCCAATCGTTACGGCAGTGGCTGCATCTACCCTCTCTTTCAACGCACTCTCAGCTGAAATCAAAAACGTCATTTTGATGATCGGCGACGGCATGGGTCCTCAACAAGTTGGTTTACTCGAGACCTACGCAAAACACGCACCTAACTCGGTTTACAAAGGCGAAAGCACAGCGTTATACAAACTCGCTCAAGAAGGTGTGATTGGATCATCACTGACCAATCCAGAAGACGCAATTGTCGTCGACTCTGCTTGCTCAGCTACGATGCTAGCGACAGGAATCCCTACCGCTTCTGAAGTCATTGGCATTGATAGCCAAGGCAACCATGTCGAAACTATTTTGGAAAAAGCCAAAAGTAAAGGTAAAGCGACAGGGCTCGTCTCTGATACGCGTATGACCCACGCAACGCCAGCAGCATTTGCCGCTCATCAACCACATCGCTCCCTAGAAAACAATATTGCGGCGGATATGCTCGAAACAGGCGTAGACGTGATGATGTCTGGTGGACTTCGTCATTGGATTCCAAAGTCGACAAACGACAAGGGAGAGACATACGAGCAACTTGAAAAGCTCACTCAAGGTAATGTCTACCTAAAATCGAAACGCAAAGACGAACGCAACTTGCTTGCCGAAGCGCAAGACCAAGGCTATAGCTTAGCTTTCAGCCGCGATATGCTCACACAAGCTAAAGGTGACAAATTACTTGGACTTTTTGCTTACTCGGGCATGAACGATGGTATTGCCTACAGTCAAAGCAAAAACGATCCAAAACGCACGCAGCCATCGCTGAAAGAAATGACCACCAAAGCAATCGACATTCTTTCAAAAGACAAAGACGGTTTTTTCTTGATGGTTGAAGGCGGCCAAATTGACTGGGCTGGCCACAGTAACGATGCAGGTACGATGCTGCATGAAATGCTTAAATTCGATGAAGCGGTAAACTCAGTTTATGAGTGGGCAAAAGGCCGTGATGACACCCTGATCATTGTTACTGCTGACCACGAAACCGGCTCTTTTGGCTTTAGCTACTCATCAGCAAACTTGCCTAAACCACAAAAACGCGACGGCGAAGCATTCAAAAATCAGGATTACGCGCCAAACTTCAACTTTGGTCAGTTCGAGATCCTCGATGGTTTATACAACCAAAAGAAAAGTTACTACGGCATGATCAGTGAATTCCAAGCGCTTGATAAGAAAGAGCAAACTCCAGAGAAGTTTGCGGAAGTCGTGAACGCAAATAGCGATTTTTCGATTACGCCTGAGCAAGCAGAACGCGTATTAGCAAGTAAACCAAATCCATACCGACTCGCTGGACACAAATACTTAAGCGAAGAGAACGTTCCGACAATCAATGACTTTGATGCTTTCTTTCCTTACAACGACCGTGGCAACTTGCTAGCGCGTGAGCATGCAACAAAGCAAAACACAGTATGGGGGACGGGTACTCATACGCATACTCCAGTCAACGTATTTGCTTGGGGACCTGCAGAAACTATCCTTCCGGTATCAAAAATCATGCACCACTCGCAACTAGGCGAGTACTTGAAACAACAAATTAAATAATCAACTTGCACTTACTTCACAACTCGTGATGTTTCAACGCTCTCGCAAGGGAGCGTTTTTTTATGCATGAAAACAGTTGACGTTTTAAATCGTACACCACAATAATTATGGGTCTTTAATTATATGAATAAAGAAAATGTGCGAAATCTTTGCTAAGCAACCCCAAGACAACTATCAGTTCATCACCCGCTCTATCCGTATTGATGGTCACGCGACCAGTGTAAAACTTGAAGCTAGCTTTTGGACAATTCTTGAGGAAATCGCTAGTGCTCAAAACATGACGGTTCCTAAATTCATAAGCACTGTTTATCAAGAAGCACTCGAATACAATGGTGAAGTGAACAACTTTGCCTCCTTACTTCGATGCGCTTGCCTCACGTACGCTCGCCAACCTCAAGAGACCACTCGTCAAGCACTTGCGCAACTTAACAGTTAATAGCAACCAACCGAGCAATAACCATCCTAGGCTATGCATCCGTATTATAAACCCTTGAGCATCTTCTAATTTGTCGTACTAGAGTACTACCCAGACTCCTTTTGAAATCGCTAACCTGTGCGGACTATCAAGGAGTACCTATGACAAAAATGATTCACACCATGATCCGAGTAAGTGATCTGGACCGCTCTCTACAATTTTACTGTGACGTACTTGAACTAGAAGTCGCTGATCAATACATCTTTGATGGCTTTTCTCTAACCTATCTAGCCAACCAAGAAACTGGCTTTGAATTGGAACTGACGCACAATCACGACCAAAGTGAGCCCTACACTCACGGCTCAGGTTACGGCCACCTTGCCGTCAGCGTGGAGGACATTGAACAAGCCCACAAACGCATTAAATCTCTCGGCATTGAAACTGGTGACATCAAAGCCTTTGACCATCAACAAAAGCATTTAGCAACGTTCTTTTTTGTAACCGACCCTGATGGTTACAAAATTGAGTTCCTGCAACGCCAAGGGCGTTACCTATAACAAAAAGAGTAAACATTATGATTCACTTGACGGCTACCTTTCATGCACAACCGGGAAAAGAACAAGAGTTGAAAGAGGTACTTACCCGAGCGCTTGAACCTACTCGCAATGAAGAAGGTTGCGTTCGTTATCAATTGTTCCAAGATAAAGACAATACATGCCACTTCGTTTTTCAGGAGCAATTTAAAAACCAACAAGCATTTGAGCTTCATGGTAAAACAGAACACTTTGCTCTTTTGATTAGCCAGATCGACAACTTGTTAGAATGCGAGCCTAAACTGGTGTTCTTTAACGAACTGTAACTATAGCGCTAACCGAAGATCAAAAAAGGCACTCTATCTAGAGTGCCTTTCACTAGTTGGGACCTGTGATTAAGCGTCTTGCTTCTCCACCATATGCAAATGCACATCTTGTTGTGGGAAAGGAATCGAAATACCTTCTCGGTCGAAGCGTAGTTTCACCTCTTTTGTCACATCCCAGTATACATCCCAGTAATCATCCGTTTTTACCCAAGGACGCACAATAAAATCTACAGAAGACGTATTTAATGTATGAACTTTGATCATTGGCTCTGGAGTGCGAAGTACCGAAGGGTGAGAGGTAATGATATCAGACAATACTGACTCCGCTTTTAAGAGGTCATCCGCATAGCCAATGCCAAACACCATATCCACGCGGCGAATGCGTTCATGCGTGACGTTCTTAATAACATCTCCCCAGATTTTGCTGTTAGGCACAATAATAATTTGGTTATCAAACGTACGGATTGTGGTATTCACCAAACTCATATGGCTTACCTTGCCATCCACACCGCCAGCATACACAAAATCACCAACATCAAATGGGCGATAAATAAGCAGCATCATACCCGCCGCGAAGTTGGATAACGTGTCTTGCAACGCGAAACCAATAATCACACCAGCAATACCGAAACCGGTTAGGATTGGCGCTAGGTTCAAACCAAGCTGAGATAAGCCCACCATGATACCGATCACCCACACGAATTTGCCGGACATCGAGATAAAGAAGTCCTGCATCAAGTGGGAAAGTTTTAAGTTTTTCGATGCAACTGCTTTACGGACGACTTTGCGAGTTAACTTAGCCAGTCCGCGAGCGATCAATAAAATCAGCGCAAAAACAAACAACTGGAAGATATGCTGCGGTGCATTCTCGGCAAACCAATCCAGTGCCGAGTTGGACCAGTGACTCAGTATTGACCACACAACTTTGGTATTCAGTAAATCATGGGTGATATTACCCGTCACTTCAAAAATTTGGCGTTTGTATTCAGACGTTTCTAAACCGACTTTATCACCAATTGAAATCAGGTTGCGTAAGCTTTCTGTCGCAATATTTAGCCTTTGTTTAGTAATGAGCTGACTAAGTTGCAACGACGCTTTTTCCGACTCTGGGCTAGACGAAAGTTGGGAGCCAATGATCTCACTTTGCTGACTCAAGTACTCAATTGAAGCAGACAGTAAGCGCATACGTTTATCAATTTTATCTTTTAGTTCCGCTTCTGCGCGCTCGTTTTGGGCCCCTAGCTCCTTCAACCAAGCGAGATTTTGCCAGCTCGAATCGAAGCTAACATCAAGATAACGCTGTAGCTCTCGATAATCATTAACAAGAGCAAGCTTCTCTTCATCCTTAGCCTTATTTAAATCCTCGACGACTTTCTTTATTTTTTCCGATAGATAGTTCGTCGCATCCTCAGAGTATTGTTCTTGTTTTTTAACTAGCAAGATCAGCTTGTCGCGAGAGATAGTTTCACGTTCAATCGCTGACGCTAACTGGCTTCTTAATTCTTCATTCTTTTGGAATAGTTGCAGTTGAAGGGCATCACGCTCGTCGCCACTCGCTTGCGAGAGGCTTTGGGATAAATCCACAATCTCTCGGTTCAAGTTGTCAATCGAGATTTCGGCAGCAGAAGGCTCTTGGATATCGTCAGTGGCAGTCGCATGAACAGCCATTGGGGAGAACATAATGACGGCAAGTGCGAATAATGTCACCCAAGATGTCAGGCGCAGTTTCTGGGGGAAATGAAACGTCATGTTTACCTCATAGGGAACAATCCTGATCAAAACAATCAGGAATAGAAGTGTAAAGCGTTGAAATCATACTCCTAAGTTTACAACACTAAATAATAAACTGAGCAGCATTTCGTTAGCGAGACGTCAAAGTTGGGAGCCCCAATAGCAAACAAGCCTTTCATTTAATCAATGAAAGGCTTGTTTGTATTCGACTAAGGACGGTTGGGATGATTTAAAATATGGTCTTCCCAATCCACCACATCAATCTCGTAAACAACTTTGTTACGGACACTTTCCCCTGCCGCATGCATTGCGGACTTAGAGCCGGTAATCAACGGATGCCATTCTGGTAAAGGCTGCTTTTCAGCCAACAGACGGTAAGCGCACGTGTGTGGCAGCCAAGTAAAATCGTCAATGTCTTCTCGGGTCAGCTTGGTGCACTCTTCACCCGAAGTGAAACGGTTTGGGTAATCCTTACACGAACACGTTTTACTGTTCAGCCAGCTACAAGCCACATTGGTATAGTAGATTTCATCGGTATCTTCATCCATAAGCTTATGCAAACAACATTTGCCACAACCATCACAGAGAGATTCCCATTCCTCTTCTGTCATCTGCTCTAACGATTTACTTTGCCAAAATGGAGTGCTCATACTTCAAGTCTCACCAAGGGAATTTAGGGGGCGATTTATACTCTTCTCAACGCAAAAGTTCAAGTTTTGAGAAGATCTTGCATCCTTCCCACATAACGGTGGAGATATTCAACTACTTTCGTTTTACTGTTCTATCCTTAAACAAGTTTCCATTACTCAATTTATCAAGAAGGCATTAAGGAGTTTTCATGGGTATTATTTCTTGGATTATTTTGGGCTTAATCGCCGGCGCACTTGCTAAATGGCTCATGCCAGGAAAAGATGGGGGCGGTTGGATTGCAACAATGTTACTTGGTATTGCAGGGGCATTTGTAGGTGGCTTCCTTGGCGGCATTCTCGGTTTCGGCGGAGCAACTGGCGTCAACATTGGTAGTATCATTACCGCAACACTAGGCGCATTTATTCTGTTGTTTGTTTATAACCGTTTCTTAAAATAATCACGATGATTTAAAAGCAAAAAACCAAAAAGGGAGCGTAATGTTAAGCGCACCCTTTTATTTTTTTCTTTCTTCACTCTTCCAATCCACGTCAAAATGACCATAATTGCCCCCTTAATTTTTAAGAGGTTTACATTATGGATTGTCGATTAGGATGTGGAGCGTGTTGTATTGCGCCAAGTATCTCTTCACCAATACCTGGAATGCCCAAGGGCAAACCTGCAGGTGTTCGTTGTGTGCAACTCAACGACGACAATTTGTGCAAGCTATTTGGTAAGCCTGAACGCCCCAAAGTCTGTCACGATTTTAAACCGTGTCCGATTGTATGCGGCAACACCAATCAAGAAGCACTCGACAACATCACTGAATTAGAACAATTGACGTAATGCGACTCTAGACCACACGTTTAAAGTTAGTACCTCGGTTGTTTCTCTCCGAGGCAGTAATCAAAGCAAACTCAAGATTTAGCACTTCCCCCCCCCTCTGCTTTTTATCTCACCCTTGAGAACTCTTGCCACATAGCGTTCCATTTGCGGTTTTTGCGCGATCTCCCTCACAATTTATTGACAATTCTCGACTATGTTCAGCGGGTCATTTAATTAAAGATCAGGAAAGAACATGAATAAGTATTTGGCTGAGGCTTTTGGCACGTTCTGGCTAGTGTTGGGCGGCTGTGGTAGCGCGGTGTTGGCTGCGGGTTTCCCTGAAGTGGGTATTGGTCTGTTGGGCGTTTCTTTGGCATTCGGTTTAACCGTTCTGACGATGGCATTTGCTATCGGTCATATTTCAGGTTGTCACTTGAACCCTGCAGTGACAGTTGGCCTTTGGGCAGGCGGTCGTTTTGAGACAAAAGACGTTGCTCCCTACATCATCTCACAGGTGATCGGCGGGCTTATCGCAGGTGGCGTGCTTTACGTTATTCATCTGGACAAGCAGGATTCGATGTTGTGGGTTCTGGCTTTGCCGCCAATGGTTATGGTGAACACTCTCCAGGCCAATACTCGATGATCGCTGCACTTGTGACTGAAGTTGTCATGACGATGATGTTCCTGATTGTCATTATGGGTGCAACAGACAAACGTGCGCCACAAGGCTTTGCACCTATCGCAATTGGCCTGTGTTTGACTCTCATTCACCTGATCAGCATTCCTGTCACCAATACGTCAGTAAACCCTGCTCGTAGCACGGCAGTCGCAGTATATGTGGGTGACTGGGCGGTTTCTCAGCTATGGCTGTTCTGGATTGCTCCTATTGTGGGTGGCGTGCTTGGTGCGGTTATCTACAAAAATCTTCTTGGTAAAGAATCGAACGATTAATCGTTCCTAACTCCCAAAATCAAAAAAGCCGCTGAATTCAGCGGCTTTTTATTAAATTCTGTGTCGACCTAATAGCGAATGTGACAACGTCGTGCCATCAACAAGCTCTAGCTCCCCACCGACAGGCACACCATGCGCGATGCGGCTGGCATCAACTTGGTGCTCTTTACATAGCTCTGCGATGTAGTGGGCAGTGGCTTCACCTTCAACTGTTGGGTTTGTCGCCAAAATCACTTCGGTAATATCACCGCGACGTAAGCGGTAATCAAGGACATCCAATCCAATATCACTTGGACCAATACCATCTAATGGCGACAAATGCCCCATAAGAACAAAATACCGACCAGAATATTGGCCTGTTGCTTCAACGGCTGCGATGTCTGCCGGGCTTTCTACCACACAAATTTGACCATTTTCTTGGCGTTTTGGGTTGGTACAAATGTGACAGACTTCTTCTTCGGTGAAGGTTCGACACTCAGTACAATGACCTATTTCTGTCATTGCCTGACTCAGCGCATCTGCAAGCTGCAAACCGCCTTTTCTATCGCGCTGTAACAAATGAAAGGCCATACGCTGCGCTGACTTGGGGCCAACCCCAGGTAGACAACGTAAGGCCTCCATCAATTGCTCCAGCATATGACTGGTACGCATTAAAAGTCCGCTTAATTAAATATCAGCAGATTAGAATGGCATTTTCATGCCTGGTGGTAGTTGCATACCGCCAGTTACAGAAGCCATTTTCTCTTTTTGAGTTTCTTCAACACGACGGGCTGCATCGTTGAACGCCGCAGCGATCAGATCTTCAAGCATTTCTTTGTCGTCTTCCATCAAACTTTCATCGATGTCAACACGACGTACGCTGTGACTACCAGTGATAGTAACTTTAACTAGGCCAGCACCAGACTCGCCAGTTACTTCCATATTCGCGATTTCTTCTTGAAGCTTTTGCATGCGATCTTGCATTTGCTGGGCTTGCTTCATTAGGTTGCCCATACCGCCTTTACCAAACATGTTTATCTCTCTGGTTTAATGAGGTGTTGCATCAATTAATGGGGTTATACCTTTGGGTTTTCAACCCCATTCCATTCGATTATTAGATAGGGCGCACACTATCTTTATCAAGCTCTGCAGCAAAACGACGTTCAATAAATTGAACATTTGGATCGTTTTCTAAACTGTTCAGCGCTTGCTGTAATTTCTCTTGGTAGAGCCTATCTCTCAGTTCAAGTGGTGTTTCTCCACTCTCCCCTATTTCGATGCTCATGTGGCACTCTTCACCTAACACGGTATTAAGTGCTTTGAGCAATTCGGCTTGAGCTCTATCAGTATTCAAATGAGCTTGGCTGCTTCTCAATAGTAACGAAACGGTTGTTCCTTCCTTACTATAATGAGAGTTTAGCGCAAGTTGCTCTACCAGCTTAGGGATCTCCATTAAGCTGATGAGCTTCGCCCATTCATTATGTTCTAATGACTCATCGATGAGCTTTTGTGCCATTTCAGGCGTTTTCTCATGCTCAAGTGCCTGCTTGAGCTGCGTAGGTGTCAGTTTTGTATTTACTTTTGTCTCAACAGGCTTGCTTGGACGCCAGCGATACGCTTCCTCAACTTGTGGCTCCGTCGACTTCGGAGCTGAGTTTGGCGACACCTGCGCGGAATTGCCATGCAATTGCGCTACTCGGTCGATAACCGATTCTGGTTGTGCAGATGCCGCTTTAGGCTTTTTTGAGCCACCATTTTGAGGAGTGTTCTGTTGTAGGCCTTGACGCTGAGAACGTAATTGGTGACGTAAACCGCTTAGACCACCGCGCGCTGGTGTTGAAACGCTCTCTTGCATTTGCTGAGGTGGCGTTTCATGCTGCGGCGCTGGGTTTTCACTCATCGGCGGCGCCATATCATACTGTGGTGGAACCGTCTCATATCCACTCGCTTGATACTCAGGTTGCGAACTGGATGAAGGTTGAGGCGCCACTTGTGGTGTGCTTTGTGCTGGACTCGGCTGCTGAGCTCGAGGAGCAGCGGCTGTCTGAGCTGGCGCAGCCTTTGGTTGACTGGTACTTTGAGCCGGAGATGACGCTGGCTCGCAGTTACTAGAAACAACATTTGCCCCACTGTTATTTGATGGGCGGAACGCCATCATACGCAGCACAATCATTTCCAAACCGACTCGCCCATTTGGCGAGAGGGTCAAATCTTCACGACCTTTCAATGCAATTTGATAGTAAAGCTGAACGTCTTGCGGGCTTAGAGCTTTACTCAACAGCTCAATTTTCTCTGCATCTGGTTGTGCTCGGTCTAGCGACGCTGGCAGCGCTTGATACATCGCAATTCGATGAAGCTGTGTTGCGACTTGCTGCAACAAACCATCCCACTCAACACCATTTGCTGCTAATTGCTGGATTTTATCCATGGCTTGTTGAGGTTGCTTGCTGCTGATTGACTCCAGTAAGTGAATCGCTTGGTCGGTATCAATCGTCCCCAACATGTGGCTGACAATATCAGTTTGCACCGCACCGTTACCTAAAGCAATTGCTTGATCAGTCAAGCTAAGAGCATCACGCATACTGCCATCTGCAGCATGTGAGATCATACCCAACGCTTTTGGCTCTGCTGAAACTTGCTCTTGACCTAGGATGTAATCAAGTTGCTGGTGAATATCATCAACGCTGATTGGTTTCAGATGAAACTGAAGACAACGCGACAATATAGTGACAGGCAGCTTTTGTGGATCAGTTGTTGCGAGTAAGAACTTCACATACTCTGGCGGCTCTTCCAGGGTTTTCAACAACGCATTGAAAGAGTGACGCGATAGCATGTGCACCTCATCGATGAGGTACACTTTAAAACGTCCACGAGCAGGTTTGTATTGAACGTTGTCTAACAGTTCACGAGTGTCTTCAACTTTAGTACGTGATGCTGCGTCGATTTCAAGAAGATCGACAAAGCGACCTTCATCAATTTCACGACAAGTATCACACTTACCACAAGGTGTCGCGGTAATGCCGGTTTCGCAGTTCAAGCCTTTGGCAAACAGCCTACCGATACTCGTTTTACCCACACCACGAGTCCCGCTGAACAGATAAGCATGGTGTAAACGGTTTTGCGCCAGTGCGTTTTCCAACGCCGTCAGGACATGTTTTTGTCCGACAACTTGGTCAAACTGATTAGGACGCCATTTTCGCGCTAAAGCTAAATAACTCATTGAATGTATTAATGTCCTTCAAAATCGCAGATGCTGTACACGTTTAGACCTAGTGCTTCTAAACGTTTATCGCCACCGATTTCTGGTAGGTTGATAACGAACGCAGCGTGCTCAACTTCACCACCCAGTTGGCGAATCAGCTTAGTCGTCGCTTCAATAGTACCGCCCGTTGCCAATAAATCGTCGACAACCAGTACTTTGTCGCCTTCAACGATGGCATCTGTATGGATTTCTAGTGTATCAACGCCGTATTCAAGCTCATAAGATTGAGCAACAGTAGGGCGTGGTAGCTTGCCTGGTTTACGCACTGGTACAAAACCAACACCTAGCTCAAGCGCTAAAGGCGCGCCAAATAGAAAGCCACGGGCTTCCGTACCCACAACCTTGGTAAAGCCCATATCTTTGTAACGTTCAACAAGTAAGTTGATCGTCGCTTGGTATGCTTTCGCGTCTTCAAGAAGGCTCGTCACATCACGAAATAGAATGCCTGGCTTTGGGTAGTCTTGGATGCTTTTGATGCTAGATTTGATCAGTGAAATTGTTTCTGTAGTCATAATACCGATTTACTTAGATTGGCTCATCGCCCTCTCTAATCGCAGTATCACGAGGGCAACGAACAATAGGTTTTCACCACTATGTGCTTATTTTCGTAAAAGTCACAGGCGCTGAAAATACAAACGCCCACTCGAAGAGCGGGCACACTATTCTCTACAATCTTAGTGATTTTCTTCTCGGTCAGCAACCAACTCAATCACAGGCAGACGCATAAACCAGCTGAGTAAAACGATTAGCATCACTAAAAGACCAATTTTTACCCAAACGAGGGGGACAACAACGATTGAAACCATGAAACTAAGCGCAATAAAAATCGCACCACGCTTTTTTACTTTTGAAGTAACAGCCCGATGCTTATGCCAATTGTCGAGAATGGGTCCAAACGTTTTGTGGTTATGTAACCATTGATGAAATGCGGGGCTACCACGCATAAAACATGCGCTAGCAAGCAAAATAAAAGGTGTGGTGGGTAACAGTGGAAGGGCTATGCCGGCTATGCCGAGCACAATACAGAGTCCACCAACAGTATTGAAAAAGTAACGCTTAATACGAATGGTGAACTCCGGTACAAAATAGCTAGATTAAAAGCCTGCGTAACCATTCATTACACGAAGCCAGGTTAGCGTTGCAGGAAGTGTTGGGATCAAAAGAACTGCAATAAAACCTAAAAAGTAAAAAATATTATAAGGCTCTTTAAAATCTTTGTCTGCCATGATGTGTCTTCTCACTAGTTGACTTTGCTTCTCCCAAGGCACAGCGTTAAATTATCGTTGCACAAATGGGTCATTATTGTTTTAAGCGCTGACTATACATTAAACAGCCAAATCTAAACACCAGTAAAAAGTAAGGTTATTGAACTAAACGTATGTTGTTTTGGTGGTTCTAAAAAGATAATAAGCAGCGTCAGGACGCTGCTTATTGGTTTGCAAGTCATAATTATACTAGTCGGGATTTCCGGGTAATACTTAAACTAAAACTTGAAGAACCTAAACACCCGATAGATAACTGTCCTGCAACACTAAGCGGTAAATCGCGGGTGATGAAGTTTTTCATACTTCCTCCCCCTAAACGGTTACCTGCTGCGATGTGTTGATTCGTATTTCCGTCAGACCAATGGCTATCTAAACCCGCAGGCAATATAGAGACCGAGGATGAAGCGAGGTCGGCGACACCAAACACAGCATTGACTGCACCCGCACACTCCGAACACTCAATTCCTTTTTCAATGATCCCTACCATGTCCTTGAGATCAGCACTGAAACTTTTCAAGTTACGGAGATAGTCGTCAAACAATGCCCTAACGAGCAATGTCGTCGCAACTCCATCATTAGCTTGGGAAGCAGAATCAACGAGATAAAACGCAAATTGACCATTCATTAACCAACGATAATCGAAAACCAAGGGCATCACATCCGTCGATTGCAATAAACGGTACGAGCAGCGCCAATCTCCCTGAGCAGCATCCTTCTCTGGCAATAGCGCTTGCAGTAAATCTCTTGCCGCACTCGGATTCTGTTGCAAATACTCCAGATGCCAATACAGCTCTTGTTCATCCGGGATTTCACCACCATCATCAACCCTGAACCACTGACTTGAAAAGTCACGTTGTTCTGAGAAGTGGCTATCGGTATCTTCTAGCGTATTCTCTATCGCCTGAGATAGGTGCTCATAATTACCTATCGGTTTAGGAAGAAAATCTTTAATACCAAATCGCAACGCTTTCGCGACATCGGACATTTCATCCGTGCCTGATACCACGATAAGCGGCATATATGGGTATTCGAGACTAACTTCTTCGACGAACTCGATACCATCTAAGACCGGCATCGATAAATCACATAAGATAAGATCGGGTTGGCATTCCTTGAGTTGTTGAAGCGCTTCTAGGCCGTTTTCTGCTTCTACTACTTTAAAACCCTGACTTTCTAAATAGGCATTGGTTACTTTACGAAATATTGGATCATCGTCCACCAACATTATTAGTTTTTGATTAATCACTTCCTGTGCCGAGACCATTGCCGTTTGACTGTGAGTCTTAAACATACCTTTATCCCTCACAAAGCTCAGTCAAAAAAACAGATTTATTATTAAGTCATTATTTTTGTTGTGTTTACTTCCAGCAAAACGTGTCACAGCAAGACCTGAGGCCGCTTCACCTTGTTATAAAACTTAGCTCGGAAACTGCATTAATACAAATATTACGGCGTATAACAGTATTTACTCAAACAGGGTTGCTGTGTTCAAATGATGCAACATGTTGACTTAAAGCAAGCTTTGATCACAAAGTTAATTATAAATTAACCGTAATCGGTAATTTAATGTGTCTGGAAATATGAAATTAGATGACTTAAACCTGTTTCGACTGGTTGTCGAAAATGGGAGCTACACCGCAACTTCGCGAAAAACCATGATCCCGGTTGCGACCATCACCCGACGCATTCAAGCGCTAGAAGACTCTGTCAATCTTCGACTATTGAACCGTCATGCTCGCAAACTTTCGCTCACTGAAGCAGGGGAACGTTTTTACCATGAGTGCTCTCCTTTACTACAAAGGCTAACAACCGCAGCAGAGGAAATCACTGACGACTGCCGAGGAGCATCCGGCAAGATTAAGATATCCGCGCCTTACAACTTAACTAAACGAATGATGATGCCGATGTTCAACAGCTTTATGAAGCAGTACCCGGACATCAACATTGAGCTAACGACAGAGAATAATGCGGACAAGCTTGACCCTACTGAATGGGATGTGATTTTTCGAGTGGGACCGCAACGCGACTCTAGCCTCATCGCGCGTAAGATTGGCGAAGTGAAGGATATTCTCGTTGCAAGCCCTGACTATCTAACCTCGAATCCTGCGCCACATCATGCAGAAGAGCTCTCTAACCATTCATTGCTAAAAGGGTACCCGCTTATTAAGTGGACCTTGATTAATAGCAAAGGCGAGTCTGTGGTGAATGTTGATCGTGGTCGTTTTCAAGCAAACGCGCTCAATGTGGTGCGCAGCGCTTGTTCCGAAGGTTTAGGCATCACCCTAATGCCAGATGTCATGATCAAAGAGTACATCGAGAGCGGCGATTTGGTACGCGTACTGCCAGATTGGAGTGCAAACCCGCGCGACATTTATATGCTTTACAACCACAAAGATCACCTGCCAGAGAAAGTTCGCCTCTTTATTGACTTTGTGATCGCTTATAACATTCACTAATTAGATAGCGAAAACAAAAACCAGAGCCGAAGCTCTGGTTTTTTTACGACTTAAGAAAGCGCATCCTATGCGCCTTCGTTATGAAGCTCTAGGTTTGCTAAGTCCTGTTGGATTTCAAGTTGTGTTTTCGCATCATCGTTACGAAGACCATCTAAAAAATCTAGGTATTGTTGGTCGATATCACCCGTTACGTATTCACCGTTAAACACGGAAGTATCGAACTGAGTAATGTCTTGATTTCCAAGACCTACAGCTTCTACCAAATCTTCTAGACGTTGATAAATAAGCGCATCGGCACCAATCTGCTTACAAATTGTATCGTTGTCACGGCCATGGGCAATAAGCTCTGTAGCACTTGGCATATCAATGCCGTATACGTTCGGGAAACGAACTTCAGGAGCCGCTGAGACCATGTACACTTTCTTGGCACCAGAATCACGAGCCATCTCAATAATCTGCTCTGACGTTGTACCTCGAACAATAGAGTCATCCACCAGCAACACATTCTTGCCTTTGAATTCCGAACGAATAGCATTCAACTTGCGACGTACTGATTTCTTACGTTGTTGCTGGCCAGGCATGATAAACGTACGTCCAACATAACGGTTTTTCACGAAACCCTGGCGATAAGGGATATCGATCGCTTGAGCGATTTGCAGTGCAATGTCGCAAGACGTTTCAGGGATAGGAATGACAACATCGATATCAAGGTTTGCATAATCTTCACGAATACGTTCGCCCAGCTTTTTACCCATTTCAACGCGAGCACTGTATACCGAAATTTTATCGATGAACGAATCTGGACGAGCAAAGTACACGAACTCGAAAATACAAGGGTTCAGCTTAGGATTATCTGCACACTGCTTCGTGTAAAGCTCACCGTCAAACGTTGCGTAAATCGCTTCACCAGGTGCAACATCACGGACGAAATCAAAACCGACCGCATCCAATGCCACCGATTCAGACGCAACCATGTACTCTGCTCTGCCGTTAACTTCACGCTTACCTAAACAGAGCGGGCGAATACCGTGTGGGTCACGAAATGCAATCATACCATGACCAATGATCATGGCGGTCACAGCATAAGCACCGCGAATTGTGCGATGAACATTGGTGACTGCGCGGAATACGTCTTCGGTCGTGACATTTCCTTTTACTGAGTCAATTTCGTGCGCCAGTACATTTAGTAATACTTCAGAGTCTGAAGTGGTATTGATATGACGGCGATCTTTTTCAAACAGCTTCTGACGAACTTCGTTAGCGTTAGTCAAGTTACCGTTGTGGGCAAGTGTAATACCGAAAGGAGAGTTTACGTAGAAAGGTTGAGCTTCTGAAGCGCTTGAACTGCCTGCTGTAGGGTAACGAACATGACCAATTCCGACCTCGCCTTGCAGGCGTTGCATGTGTCTTGCTTCAAATACATCCTTGACTAAACCGTTCGCCTTACGCAGACGAAAACGATTGCTTTCTATGGTACAAATACCAGCGGCATCTTGGCCACGATGCTGTAACACCGTTAACGCGTCATAAATAGACTGGTTTACAGGCGTTGTGCCCACGATTCCAACAATACCACACATGTCCTAATCCTCGATTTGCGACAGTAGCTGGCACTACTAGATAGTGCCAGACAGAAAACTTGATGTTGCTTGTAAATGCTCGAAGAATGGGGCGATGATACGGCTGAACTCAGGGATCAACTGTGAATCTTTCCACCAATCCGAGCTTGGGAATGCAGTAAACGCATCCATAAAAAACAGCACCGCAGAAACAATTAAGACTCCGCGTAGACCACCAAATACAATCCCGAGAATTCGGTCCGTACCTGATAGCCCTGTTTTTTGTACCAGTTGACCAATGACGTAATTCACCACTGCACCAACTACCAAGGTTGCGACAAATAACGCCGCAATCGCCGCTCCGTTACGAAACATATCATCTTCGATGTTGGTGAAGTACACCGCTAATTTGGCATAGTAATTACTGGAGATAAAAAACGCTCCGAACCAAATCACCAAAGACAAAGCTTCTTTAGCAAAACCGCGAACTAAACTGATCAGAGCTGAAAATCCGATCACACCTAAAATGATAAAATCTATCCAATTCATCTTTTCTTCATCTTAAGTTGGCGCGCATTTTAACAGAAAAAATGCTGACGCAAACGTTTTCTTATGGATTTAATGGCTTAAATTTAAGCAATTGACCTTTTGAACCTGTAATTTTTTGTAATTCTTGAACTTGTCGTTCAAGTTTACTTTTTGACACATCAGGGCCAACAATCACTCTCGTAAACTCGTTTTCTTTCTTTGTGTGAGCTTGATAACCACGCTTTTGCAAATCCGCGACAAGCGCGACAGCATTTTCGTGATTCTTAAGTGCCATCAACTGAATGATCCAAGCTGAATCTTCATATTGATTTTTCTCTTGAACAGGACGAGTGACGACCTCAACTTGCTCTGGTTGTTTGATGACCTCAGGTTTAGATGTTGGCACTGGCTCGGGCTCAGAAACGGCTACTTGAGCATCCTCACGTTCTTGCACTACAGCTTCAACCGGAGAATCCGGTAACGTAATGTCGTCTTCCACTGGCTCTAATATTTCGAAGTTTTCCACATCACTATCAAGTTCTGGTTTGATAGGAATACTGGCAAATTCTTCTTTGTAGTGCAGTTTCTTACCATCTAGCACATCGGGAAGAACAATGACTCCGACTGCGACTAGAATGATGGTGCCGACTAAACGACTTTGGAATTTACTTGCCATCAAAATACCTTTACTTATTTATTATTTGATTGCCAATGTTCCAATACCTCTCCGACGGTATGGAATGAGCCAACCACCAGAATAACGTCTCCTGTCTTTGCGTGGCTTCTCGCACTCTCGAAGGCGTCAACAGGGTTTTCAAAATGAACTTGCCCATCAGGTAAGTATTGGCACAATTCATCAGCGGTCGCCGCTCTCGGTCCAGTAAGCGACGCTGGATACCATTGTGTTGCAACTGGAGTTAGCGCTTCAATGGTTGCTTTAATGTCCTTGTCATGCAGCATTGCAACCACAATATGGATATTCTTACCCAGATATTGTTGCTTCACTCTTTCTACCAAATACTCAGCAGAGTGCGGGTTATGAGCGACATCAAGGACTATTTCAGGTTCGTGATGCAGTACTTGCATACGCCCCGCCAAACGAGCATTATTCAAGCCATTGACAATATTTATGTCAGTGATTTGCAATTCCGAAGCCCCTAGTGCCATCAGTGCAGTGGCTGCATTTTGTAATGGTAGCGATGGGATTGGTAAATCCTCTAACTCAAATGCCCCACTGCTCCATTTCCAACCATTATCAGTTAGTTGGTAATCGTACTGAATACCTACTTGGAAGAACTCAGAACCAATATCGTCAGCATGAGCCGCCACGGTCGCTGGTGGCGTCGGTTGACCACAAATTGCTGGCTTCCCTGAACGGTAAATGCCCGCTTTTTCAAAACCAATAACATTGATGTCATCACCAAGCCAATCCACATGATCGATCGCTAAGCTCGTAATAACAGAAACATCATGGTCAACAACGTTAGTGGCGTCTAGACGGCCGCCAAGTCCTACTTCAAGTAAGACAACGTCAACTTTCTCTACTTGGAAAATACGTAGCGCAGCAAGCGTACCGAATTCAAAGAGGCTAAGGCTAACATCACCACGCTGCTTTTCTACATAATCGAATGCTTTACAGTGCTTGGCATCTACAACGTCAACGCCATTAATGCGTACACGCTCGTTGTAACGAATCAGGTGCGGAGAACTATAAACACCGACTGAATAGCCAGCATCAAGTAAAATGGCTTCCATTAACGCACACGTTGAGCCTTTGCCATTGGTTCCGGCAACGGTGATTACGGTTGGAGCTGGTTTGGTAAGATTGGCTTTGTTTGCTACCGCTTGGACACGGTCTAAGCCTAGATCAATTGCTGAGGAATGAATATTTGCTAAATAATCAAGCCACATCTCTAATGAAGATGTGGCTTGAGGAATTGGGTTTTGGGTCATCTAACTTTAACCATTAAATTCTTTGGTTTTTATGTTAGTTGATACTTTACCCTTTTTCGTCCGCTTCTGGTACAGAATATGGCTCTTCATTTGGAGATTCGTTAACCGAAACCACCAAAGGAGACTTGTGGTTAGTCATCTTAGCGATAAGACCACCCACACGCTGACGCATTTCACGACGGTCAACGATCATATCAATAGCACCGTGATCAAGCAGGAACTCACTACGCTGGAAACCTTCAGGAAGATCTTCACGTACAGTTTGCTCGATTACACGACGACCAGCAAAGCCAATGAGGGCCTTAGGTTCACCGATGTTGATATCACCCAACATAGCCAAACTTGCTGATACACCACCCATTGTAGGGTCAGTTAGAACAGAAATAAACGGCAGACCTTTTTCTGATAAACGCTCAAGCGCAGCACTGGTTTTTGCCATTTGCATAAGAGACATTAAAGCCTCTTGCATACGAGCACCACCACTTGCTGAGAAACAAACAAGCGCACAGTTATTTTCAATGGCTGCATCCACTGCTTTCACAAAGCGAGCACCAACGACTGAACCCATTGAACCACCCATAAAGGAGAATTCAAACGCACACGCCACAAGCGGCAGACCAAGCAATTCACCCTGCATCACAACTAGCGCATCTTTCTCACCGCTATTTTTTTGTGCAGCAGAGATACGCTCTTTGTATCGCTTAGAATCTTTAAATTTCAGTTTATCCTGTGGCTCAAGTTCAGAACCTAATTCAACTCGATTACCTTCATCTAAAAATGTTTCCAAACGACGACGCGCTTTCATACGCATGTGATGGTTACACTTTGGACAAACTTCTAAGTTACGCTCTAGTTCAGCATGGTATAAAACCTGTTCACAAGAGGTACATTTAGTCCACACACCTTCTGGGATAGAAGCTTTGCGTGAACTTACTAGATTGCTTTTCTCTAAAATCTTTTCAAGCCAACTCATGGAAGACCTTTTCTCTCAACTCTTCCGCTTCATTGCGAAAGATATAAATTCGACATAATACCGACGGATTAAACCATATCTTGCAGCTACTGTAGATAAAAAACTGGTTGTACCTATTTTTGATATCGTAAATAGCGTATGTTTTCCGTTCACATTCAATGTAAACACTACCGATATTTTGAAATAAGTTTGTAAAATTAGTTCAAATTATCTAGTAAAAACAGTGGACCGATCGGCACTTCAGGTAACCCAAACTCTTCTGGGTAGTCTACATCTACCAGGTACAGACCTTCCGCTTTCGCTGTCGCACCCGCTAGTTTGCGATCTTTGGCTTCTAATAACCACTTGATCCATTCAGGACTCTCTTCGCCACGTCCAACTTTTATCAAGCTACCCGTGATATTACGAACCATATGATGCACGAACGCATTGGCTTTAATATCAATAACCACATAGTTTCCATGGCGCGTAACGTTCAGATGCATCAAGTTTCGAAATGGGCTGCGAGACTGACAATGCGCCGCGCGAAACGACGTAAAATCATTTTCGCCAAGTAGGAACTGCCCTGCTTCATGCATTTTTTTCTCGTCGAGCTCACCATGATAGTGACTAACCCCCGAGTTTAGGATGCCTGGACGTAAAGCATGATTGAAAATAATGTAACGATAACGGCGAGCTGTCGCTGAGAATCTTGCATGGAAATCATCTGAAACTTCCTTAGCCCAACGAACCGCTATATCGCTTGGCATGTTCGCGTTTGCGCCCATGGTCCAAGCTACCATTTTTCGAGTAACGTTGGTATCAAAGTGCACAACTTGTCCCGTGCCATGCACGCCTGCGTCTGTCCGACCAGCACACTGAACTTCAACTGGGTGATTAGCGACGACGGACAATGCTTTCTCTAGCTCTTCTTGGACACTTTTCACTTCTCTTTGGCGCTGCCAACCAAAGTAGTTTGTACCGTTGTACTCGATACCTAATGCGATTCTCATCTTAACCTTCGAACTCTAAAATGGGGCGGGAAGTATATACTCAAGTCACCTCAAGTTGCCAGTTTCACCAAGGGTGACATAAAGGTAGCATCCTACTAACGGGACACAAAAAGGGTAGCAAACGCTACCCTTTTGTTTCGGTTTATCGGCCATTAATGGCGTCAATCAGGCTTTTTGCTTCGCGGCGAATATCATCCTCACCGTAAACAATCGCCTCTTCTAGTAGTTTAATCGCCCCTTGAGAATCGTTCATCTCGAGATAGATTTTAGCCAAATCCAGTTTCCCAGCCGCTTCAGCATTGTTATCTACGTCAATATCGCCGATCTCGCCGATAACATCTGGAAACTCGTTCAATCCGACATCGAGCTTAAGGTCTTCTTCTTCGAACTCACCACCTTCTCTGTCGACCTGAGCCATCAATTCATCAATCGTCATAAATTGATTTTTCTTCGGGTCGAAGTCATCCAAGTCGCTTTGCTCTGCCCAGTTTTCTTGCGCGATCTCTGGCTGACTTAGTGCATCACTCGAATTCCAAACATCACGCTGGTCCTCAGGCACTTCTTCAGTAGAACTTACGTTATCAGCAGCGGGTTTAAAGCCATCCCAATCATCTCCAACATCAAGCATGGTTTCAAAATCCATACCTGCACTTGCGATGGTGTCACTGTCTAGTTTACCTTCAAATACTTCTGAGTTTGCGTCTTCCGCAAGAAGGTTAGCCATTGATGATTCATCATCCAAATTACTGAGCGGCTCACCCTCTGTCGCTGTTGGCTGCACTTCTGGGTCAGTATCAAAGCCGTTTTGCTGCGCAAATACTTCAAACAAAGCATCATGATCGTTATCGGCTTGAATAGCTGGTCTCGATGTCTCTGCTTCAACCTTAGGGCTCTCTGGCGCACCCTCGTTCATTGACGCGAGAACATCTTCCTCATTGAACTCTGGAAGATCTTGGTCGTCAAAACTTAACTCTTCATCCTCACCGGAGATTGGTTCTATATCTGCAGTCTCAGAGCTCGGTAATTCTGGCTCTTCTTCCATCGACGCCAAGGCATCTTCTTCGCTGAACTCTGGCAAATCGAGCTCATCAAAATTGAACTCTTCTTCGGACTCAGCTGGCAAGTCGGCTTCAACCTGTTCTGGCTCAACGGACTCGGACGTTTCTAACGCAGGTTCGCCAGCCATAGACGCCAGTGCATCTTCTTCACTGAACTCTGGCAAATCGAGCTCATCAAAATTGAACTCTTCTTCGGACTCAGTTGGCAAGTCGGCTTCAACTTGTTCTGGCTCAACGGACTCGGACGTTTCTAACGCAGGTTCGCCAGCCATAGACGCCAATGCGTCGTCTTCACTAAACTCAGGAAGATCCAGCTCGTCAAAATTGAACTCTTCTTCGGACTCAGCTGACAAGTCGGCTTCAACTTGTTCTGGCTTAACGGACTCGGACGTTTCTAACGCAGGTTCGCCAGCCATAGACGCCAGTGCATCTTCTTCACTGAACTCTGGCAAATCGAGCTCATCAAAATTGAACTCTTCTTCGGACTCAGTTGGCAAGTCGGCTTCAACTTGTTCTGGCTTAACGGACTCGGACGTTTCTAACGTAGGTTCGCCAGCCATAGACGCCAGTGCATCTTCTTCACTGAACTCTGGCAAATCGAGCTCATCAAAATTGAATTCATCTTCTGATTCAGCTGGCAAGTCTGCTTCAACCTGTTCTGGCTCAACGGACTCGGACGTTTCTAACGCAGGTTCGCCAGCCATGGACGCCAATGCGTCTTCTTCACTAAACTCAGGAAGATCCAGCTCGTCAAAATTGAACTCTTCTTCGGACTCAGCTGGCAAGTCGGCTTCAATTTGTTCTGGTTCAACGGACTCGGACGTTTCTAACGCAGGTTCGCCAGCCATAGATGCTAGAGCATCTTCTTCGCTGAATTCTGGAAGATCTAGCTCATCAAAATTGAATTCTTCTTCTGAATCGTTGGTCGACTCAGTTTCCGGCTCCAATTCAGGCTCATCCAGTAGCCAATCTTCTTCTTGTGGAACACCGAATTCATTCTCTATTGTATTTGGTGTCGGCGTGAAGGCTGGAATGTCTTCCTCTTGCTCAACGTGAGGCTGTACCTCAGCACCGGACTCCACGGATGGTTCTTGTGTTGAATCAGTATCGGTAGCCTCTTGTTGTAGTGATGAAGCTTCCTCTATCTCCGTTTGTGTTTTTTCAACTTGCTGCGGTAAATCGTCTTCACTATCAAATAGAGCGTCAAGTTCAGCAGAAAAATCCGCTTTTTCTTGTTCTGTTGGCAGAAGTTCTTCACTGTCTGACTCAAATAGGTCGTCTAGCTCGCTCATTAAAGGATCATTCTCTGGTGTGAGGTCCTCTAAATCACCAAGAAATTCATCGCTGCTAAATGGCTCTGAAGCAGCCTCTGGCTCGGTTAATGGTTGCTCTTTTGCAGCTTGTTGCGTGTCTGGTTGGCTTTCACTTAATAAAGCGTCGATGTCCAACCCAGACTCAATGTCCTGATCTTCATGAGTTTGTTCTGACTCAACTACGGAAGATGGCTTTTCGTCGGCGTCTGGCTCACCAAAACCAAGTGATTTCAGTAACTCTTCCTCTTCCGATTTATTCAGCTCTGGGCTCTCGTCCTCTCGAATCAGATCATCAAACGGATCTAAATCAGCTTCAGTCTCTTCATCAAGTTCAGAGGTAACATCATCAATGAGTTCATCCAGTAAGTCTGTGCTATCTGCGTCTAACTCTTCGATCGAGTCATCACCTTCAAAACCAGAGATTGCTTCTAGCTCGTTTAGTGGATCAAACTCGTCTGTGTCATCTTCATCAAAATCAATGAGTTCATCGAGTAGCTCTGTACTGTTTTCATCTAGAACAGGACCTTCATTGGCGTCAGCTTCTCGAACTTCCGATTCACTAGCCGGTTGTTCATACTGGGCCAATAGCTTATCGATATCGTCGTCAGATGCCTCTCCTACACTAAAGTCATCATCCGAAACGGGCTGTTTTAACTCAGGCTCATCAGTATCTAAATCGAAGTCATCGTTGCCAAGTTCAGCAAACAAGTCATCAAGCATATCCTGGTCGACAGTGTCACTTGGTAACTCTTCTGACGGCTCATCGGCTGCAAGTAACTCGGCAAATGCGTCGTCTGAAAGCGAGTCTGATTTCTCATTCACATCATCCGAAAGATCGAAGCCAGACTCATCGTCATCGAGCACTTCTAGTTCTGGAGCAACCTCATCTAAGGCTCGCTCCATTTCTTCTAAACCAAGCGCTTTTTCTTCGCCGTTGACTTGGATACCATTGTTCGATGACTCAAACTCATCCAGACCAACATCTAGGTCACCGTCATCGCCAATATCTGCAAATGGGTCATCGTCCCCTTCCAGATTGAAATCAAGTTCTTCATCGTCGAGGTTAGCAAAGACGTCTTCTTCTAAATCTGACTTCTCTTCTTGTAAAGACTGTGTGTTGATATCTTCATCTGCAAACAATTCATCATCAAGCGTGAGCTCTTCATCAAGCTCATCCGCCGCCGCTAAACCGATTGGCGCCGCTAGAGGATCAACGTTTTGCTGTTCCTGTGCAGCCGCTTCTTCCCCTTTCGCTTTAGAGCGTCGACCAAGAAGCATAACAACTAGCAACGCAATCAAAGCACCAGGAATTAATGCCGCAAGACCAACAAGCCAACCATTAGACAAAATTTTGTCCATGGTGCTTGGTTGCATGCGCTGTTGTTCAGCAAGGCGCTGGCGCTCTTCTGCAAGCAGTTTCTCGACTTCTGAGCGAATGCGTTCTTCGTCATTCAGCTCGCTTTTCAAAGTTTCGACTTCGCTTTGCACTTCTGACAGCATCAATCGAAGACGATGGTTCTTCTCTTCTAATGACTCTAATTCACTTTGTGAGCCTTGAAGTTTGTCCTTTAGCGCACTGACCTGCTTTTCTCCCTGCGGAGAGGTGGTTACTGGTGGCGCAGGGATGACTGGTATTGTTTTCGGAGTTGGTTTTGGCTCCGTTGCTGCCACTGTCTCTGGCTTAGCCGCAGGTTTGGGTTCTACTTTAATTTGTGGCTTTGGTTGCTCGGTGACTCGTTGTGCTGGCGTCGCTCTATTTGTCGGCTTCGGCTGTTTTAACTTAGCTTCATGCGCCTTCATAATCGCAACAGCTTGCGCTGTGGTCGCGCTTTGCACTTGCTCTAGAGAAGGTACTCGTAGCCGACTCCCTGGGATCAATTCATGAATGTTTTGGTTCTCAAACGCTTGAGGGTTAATTCGGTAAATGGCAAGAAGCGTTTGTTGAACGGTAACACCGCGTGAAGGTCGTAATTCTGAAGCGATCGACCATAGTGTTTGATTTTCACCAGTCGGACCAAAGAAACGTGACGGTTGAGTATTCGCAGGAGGAGCAGGTAATGCTCGCTCAATATCTTCAGCATAGCTCGGAGATGATTGCACTTCACCAGACGGTCCAACAAGACGAATTCCTTCGGCTTGAACCACTGATGATGTCTGAGTCGCGCTCATCAACACAAGGGCTGCTAACAAACGCTTATAATTTTGACGCATAGAAGGCTCAGTTTTGTGCTAGATACAATTTGAAATGGTGATCGGTTAAATATATCGGATATCGCATGCAAAACTATAGCGTTGAGAATAAAAAATGTGTGGCTCTCGCCATATTCGTACTAATCTCACACTATTTTGTTTCGTTCGTACAAAAAAGCCTCGCACTGTGCGAGGCTTTGAAATGAACTGTAAGCGACTTAGTAGTAATCGCGGATCAGAACTTCTGCGATTTGCACCGCGTTAGTTGCCGCGCCTTTACGCACGTTATCAGCAACAACCCACAGGTTTACGCCGCTATGATGGCTGATATCGTTACGGATACGACCAACCATTACATGGTCCTTACCGCCCGCATCGCGAACTTGTGTAGGGAAGTCTTCACCGTGGAACACTTCGATACCATCAGTTTGTTCAAGCAAGTTAACGACTTCTTGTGCATCGATAGGTGAACGAGTCTCAATGTGAAGTGCTTCTGCGTGACCGTAGAATACAGGAACACGTACACACGTTGGATTGACTGCGATTGATGGATCGTTAAAGATCTTCTGTGTTTCCCACACCATTTTCATTTCTTCTTTGGTGTAGCCGTTTTCCATCATCTGATCGATTTGTGGAATACAGTTAAACGCGATCTGTTGAGAGAATTGCTTCTTGTCTGCGGGCAGACCGTTTAGCAGCTTCGCCGTTTGACCTGCTAGCTCATCGATACCCGCTTTGCCTGCACCAGACACCGATTGGTAAGTTGATACGTTAATACGCTCAATGCCCACCGCATCGTGAATTGGTTTTAGTGCCACCAGCATTTGGATGGTTGAACAGTTCGGGTTCGCGATGATGTTACGGTTACGAAACTCTGCAATCGCTTCTGGGTTTACTTCTGGCACAACAAGAGGAATGTCGTACTCGTAACGGAAGTGTGATGTATTGTCGATAACAATCACGCCCTCATCAGCGGCAATTGGAGCCCACTTGGCTGATAGCTCACCACCAGCAGAAAACAGTGCGATATGCGCTTGAGACCAATCGAACTCTTCTACGTTTTGAACGCGTACCGTTTTACCATTGAAGCGGTAAGTCTTGCCTTCGCTGCGCTCACTCGCGAGTAGGAAGATTTCGCCTACTGGGAATTTGCGCTCTTGAAGCACATCCAAAATTGTTTCACCGACCGCACCGGTCGCACCTAAAATGGCAACATTATATTGCTGGCTCATTGACTTACCTCAATCTGAAAACCTAGTTCTGCTAATGGAGCAAGGTTACATGTTTTGTTACCCACTAGCGTGACAGCGCTGTATTCACGGCGATCCCAGTAGTTTTTACGCATCAGGTCAAAAGCACCTGGCTTACTGATTTCACGGCGGAAAAGGGCGTCATCTCTACGCACATCATAGATTAACTGCGTGATGTTATGCAGTGTTGCTTCGTCCCAAGCTCTGTCCAATACCATAGTAGGAACAGGCGCGGTTGGCAGTAAATCGCTGGCATGCGCACGTAATTCGTTATTTAAGAACTCACAATAGCTGTTGAAAATCATCGTCGTACCGCGAGCTTTCCCTTCCAGACCATAGCCTGCAACGTGAGGGGTTGCGAATGCTAGCAGAGGCAGAAGCCCCATATCAACCTCTGGTTCAAATTCAAATACGTCAAGTGCCGCTGTAAAGCCATCGTTTTTCAAAAGACGTTGCTTCAAAGCAGCGTTGTCAACGATGGGACCTCGAGCCGCGTTAATCAAAATTTGATCGCTGCGGAGACCATTTAATACCTTCTCATCAATCAAATGATGCGTTGGGTATGGGCCATCTTTGGTGATTGGCGTATGTAGTGTAATGATGTCTGAGCTTTCAATCAGTTCTGTCAACGGAGTAAAGCTACGAGGATCACCAGCCTCTTGTTTGAATGGGTCATTGATGAGAACTTTCATACCCATGCCTTTCAAACATTTCTCTAGGTAGCTACCTACTTGGCCTGCACCAATAATACCTACTGTCTTGTCAAATACCGAGAAACCTTGTTGCTGAGCGAGCACCATCATCACGCTGAACGCGTATTCCGCCACACCCACTTTGTTACACCCTGGCGCCGCAGTGAAGAAAATACCTTTCTCTTTTAAAAGTGCTTGGTCAACATGATCCATGCCTGCCGTGGCCGTACCAACAAACTTCAGCTTGTTTGCTTTGCTGATCAGGTCAGCATTCACTTTGGTGACTGAGCGAATCATTAGGGCATCAACATCCACTAAATCATCGGCGGTCAGTGTACGACCTGGTTTTAGAATTACGTTACCGAGTTGGCTGAATAGCTCTTCAGCATACGGCATATTTTCATCAACAATAATTTTCATAACGCCAGCGTTCTAACATCCATTTGTAAGAGTTCGTTTATTCGCAAGATGCGAAACTAAAGCGATTGTGCCCTTTTCCCGAAAAATCTCAAGATATAACACCAATAAACCTCAAGGAGGTAACTCCTATAGAATCGATTGACGGGAAGCCTAGAGAAAAGCAGAAACAGAGAAAAGAAAAAGCCCGGCTAAATAGCCGGGCAAAGTTCCAGAACAAAAGGATCCTATCCCGCTCTCCATGGGATAGAGTCTGCGTCTGTTCGATCAGTGTGACTGATCAAGCTCTGGAAACTGGATTGTTGGCGTTTACAGTACTCTCGCAAGGCGCCAACAAATTCAGTTAACCTTGGTACTTTTTAATAACCAAAGTTGCGTTTGTGCCGCCAAAGCCAAAGCTGTTTGACATTACGGTCGTTAGCTCTGCATCACGTGCTTCTGTCACGATGTCCAGACCTTGTGCTGCTTCGTCCAAGTTTGAAATATTGATGCTTGGAGCAATGAAGTTTTTGTCTAGCATAAGTGTTGAGTAAATTGCTTCGTGCACGCCCGCTGCGCCGAGTGCGTGGCCAGTCATTGCTTTTGTTGCAGAGATTGCAGGGCTGTTCTCACCAAACAATTGTTGGATAGCACCAAGCTCTTTCACGTCACCAACTGGTGTCGATGTGCCGTGCGTGTTGATGTAATCCACACCATCAACGTCTTGCATCGCCATCTTCATACAACGAATTGCGCCTTCACCTGATGGCGCTACCATGTCGTAGCCATCTGATGTCGCACCGTAACCTACGATTTCACCGTAGATTTTCGCACCACGTGCCAGTGCGTGCTCTAGTTCTTCAATAACCAGCATGCCGCCGCCGCCCGAGATAATAAAACCGTCACGGTCTGCATCGTATGTACGAGATGCTTTGTCTGGCGTGTCATTGTATTTGGTTGACAGTGCGCCCATCGCATCAAACATCATAGTTTGAGACCAATCTAGCTCTTCGCCGCCACCAGCAAAAACAATATCTTGTTTGCCTAGTTGAATAAGCTCCATAGCATGGCCGATACAGTGTGCAGATGTTGCACATGCAGAGCTCATTGAGTAGTTCACGCCACGAATCTTAAATGGCGTAGCAAGACAAGCAGAAACAGTAGAAGACATAGTACGAGGAACCATGTAAGGACCAACTCGCTTTACGCCTTTGGCGCGCATCGTGTCTGTCGCTACCGTTTGATTGTATGCAGAAGCACCGCCAGAACCTGCAACGATACCGGTACGATCGTTTGAAACCTGCTCTTCTGTAAGACCAGCGTCTGCGATTGCCTGCTCCATTGATAGGTATGCATAAGCAGCCGCATCACCCATAAAGCGCATCTGCTTACGGTCGATGTGTTCCGCCGGGTTGATTTTTAGGTCACCCCATACTTGCGAACGAAGACCGTGTTCTTTGAACTGCTCAGATGCAGTGATGCCAGATTTGCCCGCTTTAAGAGACGCTAGAACTTCTTCGACGTTGTTACCGATACTTGAAACAATACCCATACCGGTGATTACGACTCGTTTCATTATGACATTCCTATAATTCAAAAATCCGCTAGATGATAACTAAGATAGTCAACAAAAGTGGTCAGCTTTCCCATAAATTCGTACAATCGCCCCATTCTTACCGCGCCAAATCACAAATTTGCACCATTATGACTTCAATAAAAAACGCAGAACTTGGTTGGAACGAAGCTGGTACTCCGGTTTCAGACCAATTTGATGATGTTTACTTCTCTAACGTAAACGGTCTTGAAGAGACACGCTACGTTTTCTTAAAACAAAATCATCTCCCAGAAAGATGGCAGGAATTTGACCAAAGACGTTTTGTCATTGGTGAAACAGGATTTGGCACGGGATTAAACTTCTTAGCAGTATGCCAGTGGTTTAGTGAGTTTCGTCGTCAGCATCCGGACGCAACATTGAAAGAGCTGCATTTTATTAGCTTTGAAAAATACCCATTAAGCAAAGCCGATTTAAAGAAGGCGCATGAAGCTTGGCCTGAGCTAGCTGAGTACGCGGAAAAGTTACAAAAGCACTACCCTGCCGCTGTGCCGGAGTGTCATCGCATTGTTTTAGAAGACGGCGCAATCACACTCGACCTTTGGTTTGGTGACATTAAAGACTGCATGCCGCAAGTTCCATACAACGAACAAGGTTTGATTGATGCTTGGTTCTTAGATGGATTCGCGCCAAGCAAAAACCCAGAAATGTGGAACCAAGGCCTGTTCAACAACATGGCAAAGCTAGCCAAGCAAGATTGTACAGTTGCCACGTTTACCGCAGCAGGCTTTGTACGTCGTGGTTTGAACGAAGCTGGCTTTACAATGAAAAAGGTGAAAGGTTTCGGCACTAAGCGAGAAATGATCGCCGGCTCTATGGAGCAACGTGAAAAGCAGTCGAACCATCTCCCTTGGTTCAATCGCTCAGCATCTAGCAATCTTGATTCGATTGCCATCATTGGTGGTGGTATAGCTAGCGCGGCGTTAGCGAAAACGTTAGTTCGTCGTGGCCAAAACGTCACCCTTTACTGTAAAGACAAACAACCAGCCAAAGGAGCTTCAGGCAATCGACAAGGAGCCGTTTATCCACTGCTTAATGGCCCGCACACGGGTGTTTCACGAGTGTTTGCTCCTGCATTTTTGTTCGCACGTCAGTTTGTTGAACAAGCAGCACAAGAGATCGATTTTGATCATGACTGGTGTGGCGTAACTCAGTTGATGTGGGATGACAAATCCACAGACAAACTGGAGAAAATGCTTGCGGGTAACTTCACTCCAGAGCTCATTCACAAGCTGTCCGCCGAGGAGACTGCGAACACTATCGGGTTACCTATTGATATGGCGTCTGTGCACTACCCAATGGGAGGGTGGCTGTGCCCTGCCGAGTTAACTCGCGGGTTAATTAAACAATTGGAGAAGACGTCGTTACTCTCAACGAAGTTTGAACACCATGTTGAGGCATTAGATTGGGATGAAAAGCGTCAGTTCTGGCTACTAACGGCGAGTGGTCAAACATTTGAGCACTCAACGGTTGTAATTGCGAACGGCCATGAGTTCCAGACATTGAGTCAAACCGCTTCCCTACCAATGGGACAAGTGAAAGGACAAGTCAGTCATGCGCCAGCAACAGAAACGCTGAGTCAGCTGAAAACGGTGTTGTGTTACGACGGTTACATGACACCTGTTAACCCAAGTAATCAACACTTGTGTATCGGTGCAAGCTACGACCGCAGTCACCTTGACTACGAATTTGATGAAAACGCCCAAAAAGATAATGCGGAAAAGCTAGTGAAATGTGTACCGAATCAAACATGGGCAAAAGAGGTAGATATCACTGATAATCAATCTCGCCAAGGTATTCGTTGTGTTAGCCGAGATCACTTACCATTTGTCGGGAATGTGGGTGACTTTGAGACGATCAAAACGCAATACGCCAACTTACAAAATCAAAAAGCAGAAGAGGTAGAAACCATTCATCAGTACCCTAACCTATTCTGCTTCTTAGGTTTAGGATCTCGTGGACTGAGCTCTGCACCATTATTAGCTGAAGTGTTGGCCTCCCAGATCTGTGGGGACCCGCTGCCATTACCGGTTGATGTATTGACCGAACTTCACCCAAGTCGAATGTGGGTTCGTAAACTAAGAAAAGGCAAAGCCATTACCGAGCTGTAAGAGTATTCTCTCGTTTTAATTCCCGACACAGATACGTGTCGGGAATCGCTAACTCACTAAGTTGCTCGTACTGAGATTACTTCAGCAGTGCAACTGCCTGTTTCACTTGCTCTGCCACTTCTGGGTTTACAACCTTACCCGATTCCACGTCAAAATTTTCGTAGAAGCTCGGCACAGATAACGATGCCTTTACATCCGCGCCAAAAAATTGAGCAGAACCTGTCGCCGCCGCAAGAACACTTTGTGCACCACCGGGACCTGGGGAAGTTGCTAAATAAACGACAGGTTTGTTTTGAAATACATTACGCTCAATGCGCGTCGCCCAATCGAACAAGTTTTTATAGGCCGCTGGGTACGAACCGTTGTGCTCTGCGAAGGAAACAACGAGAGCGTCAGCCTCCGCCAAGTCACGTAAAAACGCGACAGCCCCTTCAGCTTGACCTATTTCTTTCTCTTTGTCCTCGCTAAACATTGGCGCTTGATAATCGTTTAAGTCTAGAACATTCACTTGAGCGCCTTCGACTTGATTTGCTGCGTATGTAGCAAGTAGTTTGTTGATTGAGGTAGAGCTGGTAGATGCACCAAATGCGACAATTTTCATGGTTGTAATCCTTTGTTCACGTTTTATGCTGATCAGAATAAAAGTTGAACAGTTTCGCTACAACCACAAAAATTTTATTGAGAGGTTCGAATTTTTCGAAGTAGTAAATGACTAGGATTAAATAAAGGGAGAACGCTGCTTAGGGATTAAGCCTGAGCCTGGAGCTCTTGCCACAAATCACTGACAATCACGCGATCGGCCGGGCTTAACTCGGTACGCGAATCTTCTAAGCTGCTCTCAATGCGTGACTTCAGCTCAGCAATATCGCTAATCCCTTCTTCTTCACAAGACGCCGCGGATAAAGAGATGTGACCACGTAAATAACCACCAGCAAACAATTCATCGTCAGATGCCGTTTCAATTCGAGCATCAATCAGTTCCAGTAGTTTTTCTTCAAATTCAATAATCATGGTGTATCTCTGAGGTTATTAGTGGTTATTTAACGCAAAAGTCCGACGCTTCCAGTGGCTTAGTTTGATAAAATGCGCGCAGGGCATCAGAAAGCATTTTCACTCGCAAAGGCAAGCCAACGTCCAAAATACCTAGCACTTCTTTATGCACTTTTTTCATAAAGCCGAGCCTATCTGGTTCAAAATCGCCGTGTAGATTGTCACAACTCACCGTAAAAGGGAAGCCAGCGCTTTGTGCCAGAATCCATTCATAAGCTTGAGGTCGCACTTCAACTTTCTCAAACTCCGCTTGAACTTCTGCTGTTCGCCCATCAGGTTCATACCAATAACCAAAATCTTCCAGCAAACGACGCTCTGGACCAGCCACACACCAATGCGAGATCTCGTGTAAAGCAGAGGCGTAAAAACCCCGAGCAAAAATAATCCGATGATGAGGGTGTTCATCATCAGCAGGAAGATAAATAGGCTCATCACCACCTAACTCTAATTTCGTATTAAATTGTTCTAAAAAGGTGTCATTAAAAATGGTGATTAAGTCTTGGTATTCGTGGGTCATCGTCGAGTTTGTACTTCAGTTTGACATGCGCTGCATATTGTCGCTGTTTTTAGCTATGAGGTAAAGGCAACCCCACATTTTTGGTTATTAGTTGAATTTATCTGAACATCGCTTTCTCCATACAATTTCTCATTCGTCAGCGTACTTATTTACCACTACACTCTCGCCTTATTTTGATGCCGTTCAAACCGCTATTTTTAAGCCGTTTGATTACAAGCATGTTGCTGGTTTTAATCACTTTTTAAGAGAGATAGAACCGTTTGTAAGTGTTGTTACTTCGCCTACGCTGATTCTCGTAGAACGTAGTGACTTTTTACGTTGAGTGTTTCCCTATGTTGCTAAGTGTGTTGTATATCATTGGTATCACGGCTGAAGCCATGACAGGTGCGTTAAGTGCTGGTAGAAGAAAGATGGACTGGTTTGGTGTTATGTTGGTGGCCAGCGCAACGGCCATTGGTGGTGGCACCGTACGTGACATTCTATTAGGCCACTACCCTCTTGGTTGGGTAAAAAACCCAGAGTTCCTTGCAATTACGTGTGTTGCAGGTGTGCTAACAACAGGTTTAGCGAAATGGGTGATTAAGCTGAAAGGTCTGTTCATTCGCCTCGATGCATTAGGTTTAATCGTGTTTAGTATCATCGGAACAAAAATTGCGATGGGCATGGGCTTGCACCCTGGTATTTGTATGGTTTCAGCGTTAGTAACTGGTGTATTCGGTGGGCTACTTCGCGACTTAATCTGTCGCCAAACACCATTGGTACTGCATGAAGAGCTTTACGCTTCTGTCGCTCTTATCGCATCAGGAATGTACTTAGCGCTATTAGAATTCAATGTTCCCGATGTCACTGCCACTATTATTACACTGGTTACTGGTTACATGTTGCGTATGGCTGCGGTACGCTTTAAGTGGCGTCTGCCTTCTTTCCATTTGGAAACCGAAGGCTCGATTCATTAAGCAAAAACTACTTAAACAAAAAAGGTTGCCTGATAAAATTGTGCCACCCGCGATTCAGTGAGTGGCATAATTTTATATTCAGTCATCCTGAACAGCGACGAAGGAGCATGATTCAGGATCTATTATCCGAGCACTCTGTTGTCAGAGATGTTTCTTTCTCTTTTCATCGTGCTGAAATTAGATTCCTAGTCTCGCTATAGCTCGCTGGAATGACACAAAGCTCTTAAATCTTCGGTGTTTCAGTTGTTACGCCATGGTTTTGACCACGGTGGCGTAGTAAATGATCCATCACCACAATAGCCAGCATCGCTTCTGCGATAGGCACAGCACGAATACCCACACATGGGTCATGACGACCTTTGGTGATCAACTGAGTTGGTTCACCTTCTTTTGTGATGGTCTCACCCGGCACAGTGATACTTGATGTTGGCTTAAGCGCAATGTTTGCGACAATGTCTTGACCAGTCGAGATACCACCAAGAATGCCACCCGCATGATTACTACCAAAACCTTCAGGAGCAAGCGTATCACGGTGCTGACTGCCTTTTTGGGTTACCACCTCGAAACCGTCTCCGATTTCCACGCCTTTCACCGCGTTGATGCTCATTAGTGCGTGCGCGATGTCTGCATCCAAACGGTCAAATACGGGTTCCCCAAGACCAACAGGCACGTTAGTTGCCACAACCTGGATTTTTGCGCCAATAGAGTCGCCTTCTTTTTTCAGGTCACGGATAAGTTGGTCAAATGCTTCTACTTTGTCAGCATCAGGGCAGAAGAATGCATTGTTCTCGATTTCGTTCCAATCTACCTTGTCGATAGATACATCACCCATTTGTGACAAGTAAGCACGAATCTCAACACCAAACTCATCTTTTAAGTATTTCTTCGCGATTGCACCAGCAGCCACACGCATTGCGGTTTCACGAGCTGAAGAACGGCCGCCACCGCGATAGTCGCGGATGCCATATTTTTGGTGGTAAGTGTAATCAGCATGACCCGGTCTGAACTTATCTTTGATGTCAGAGTAGTCTTTTGAGCGCTGATCGGTGTTTTCAATTAGCAAACCGATCGATGTGCCCGTGGTTTTGCCTTCAAAAACGCCAGAAAGAATTTTAACTTCATCCGGTTCACGACGTTGTGTGGTGTAACGTGATGTGCCTGGACGACGGCGGTCGAGATCGATTTGTAGATCTGCTTCTGTAATTTCCAACCCCGGAGGACATCCGTCTACGATACATCCCAGTGCGATACCGTGACTTTCCCCGAATGTCGTCACTCGGAAATGTTGTCCGATACTGTTTCCTGCCATTACTTCCTCAAGTTTTTATCGCCACGCTCTCTCAAAACAGAGCATAGCTGCTTTCCAATTCTTCGTGGATTCATAGTGGCTTTATTACGTTTTGATGTAAAGAGTTAATATCGGCGAGGTATGCATAAAAAAACACCGAGCATAAAGCTCGGTGTTTTGATGTTTAGTGCAAGACTCTATTAGTCTTTGTACAGTTTAAACTCTTCTGCACACTCAACCAGCTGGTCACGCGTTAGCATAAACACGCCATGACCGCCGTTCTCGAACTCAATCCAAGTAAATGGAATCTCTGGGTACTGTTCCATCATATGAATCATTGAGTTGCCGACTTCACAAATAAGAATGCCGTTATCTGTTAGATAATCTGGCGCGTTAGCAAGAATACGACGCACTAGTTTTAGACCATCCGTACCCGCAGCTAGCCCAAGCTCAGGCTCATGCGTGAACTCATCTGGCAGGCTGTTCATGTCTTCTTCATCCACATATGGTGGGTTGGACACGATTAGATTGTATTTCTCTTTTGGAAGATCACGGAACAAATCAGAGCGAATTGGGAACACTTGCTGCTCCATACCGTGATCTTGTACGTTTTGCTCAGCCACTTGTAGAGCATCTGTAGAGATGTCGATCGCATCCACTTCTGCTTCAGGGAAAGCGTGCGCACAAGCAATCGCAATACAACCAGAACCCGTACATAGGTCCATGATGCGCGTAGGTTCTTCCACCAACCAAGGTTGGAATTCCGCTTGAATCAATTCGCCGATAGGAGAGCGTGGCACAAGTACACGCTCATCAACGAAGAACTCAAGACCGCAGAACCATGCTTTGTTTGTTAGGTATGCTGTTGGCGTACGCTCGTTGATGCGTTTTACTACGCGCTCAACAATACGCAGACGCTCGCTTGTCGTTAGGCGAGAGTTCAATACGTGCGGAGGCACATCAATCGGCAAGTATAAGGTTGGCAGGATAAGCTGAACAGCTTCATCCCACGCATTATCAGTACCATGACCGTAAAACAGGTTCGCTGCATTAAAGCGGCTTACCGTCCAACGAATCATATCTTGAAGGGTATGCAGTTCCGATACCGCTTCTTCTACAAAAATCTTATCCAAAATTGCCTCCGAAAAGCGCTACAATACTGCCAATAAAGTTTATTAATGAAATTGTTTACCTAATGAGCAAAAAAGACACCGAGAACGATGACGATTTCGCCTTGTTTCAGGAAGCAGTACAGGGCGTAAAAAAGTTGCGACAGGATACCATAATCCAGCAACCAAAAAAAAATACTAAGCAAAAAGAAATCAAGCGCTCCAACCGTGAAGCGAGTGACTCTGAATTTTACTTTTCAGATGAGTTTGTCCCTCTATTAAACGATGAAGGTCCAACTCGTTATGCACGTGACGACGTCTCCACTTATGAAGTCAAACGTCTACGTCGTGGCGTGTATGTACCGGACGTGTTCCTCGATATGCACGGCATGACACAGCAAGAAGCAAAACGCGAGCTTGGTGCGATGATAGCCTATTGCATCAAAAACGAGATTCATTGTGCGTGTGTGCAACATGGTATTGGGAAACACATCCTGAAACAGAAAGCCCCACTTTGGTTAGCACAGCATCCTGACGTTATGGCTTTTCACCAAGCGCCACTAGAATTTGGTGGTGATGGTGCGTTGTTAGTGTTGCTTTCAATTCCTGAAAAGTAACAGGCTTACCGTAGACACGATGAAACGAAAAGGCAGGGATCTCCTGCCTTTCTTATTCTGTCTCTAATTTGCAAACGCTTATTTTGGTTTAGACACTTATGGCGTAATATGCCATAGCACTTCACCATTTTGTGTTTGTAAATCATATTCAATGCACACTAGGCCTGATGTAGGAAACATCGGAGGTGTCATGTCTTTTACAAACTCTGAAGTCAGATAACCGACCAAAGGCAAATGCGATACGAACAAAAGCGAGTCCAATTGTTCGACTTCGATTAACGCACTTGCGAAATCGAAGACATGCTCGGACTGGCCATAAGGTGTAATATCTTCACAAGTTTCAATGCTTTTTGCAGAGAAATACGCACTGATCTCTTGCCAAGTTTGTTGAGCTCTAATGTACGGACTCACCAACACTTTATCGAATTGCGCAAAACCCTGTTCTTTACAGGCTCTCGCAACCGCTTCTGATTCGACTCTGCCTCTTGGGGTCAATTGTCGTGCTGCGTCTGAATCTGCAAAATGCTCGGCTTCACCGTGACGCATGATGAATATTTTCATGTTATTTCCTAGGGATAGCTAACGCTACCAAAAGGTTGACTGCTATCTTTATTAGATAGACGGGGCTAACTTTAACAATGACGAAACAAAAATACTGATATAATTATCTGTTCATTATACCAATTCGCTTGTTAAAGATAGCGACTTTCTTAACAATCTATTAAAAGAATGTACTCAGTTCATCACACTATTTAACTGTGCAATGAGTTCAGAGCATTCACTCAAACAGTTCTTCCCCATACGCAAACGCGATGGGCCTGTGCAGAAGTCTACGAATAACAAAAATACGGCAAGCAGTATTTGTCGAAACGCAAACTTTGCGCCCCCCGCGAGGGGAGCCTAAATTACTGTAATGCGAAATCTGGAGACGCATCGTGCATCTAAGTCCTAACGATTCAAATCAATACCGCTACATTACCTTGAGCAATGAACTGCGTGTACTGCTGATTCATTCCGATACAGCTCAACAGTCGGCAGCTGCTCTGGCAGTGAACGTTGGACACTTCGACGACCCAAACGATCGCCAAGGTCTGGCACACTATTTAGAACACATGCTTTTTTTGGGTACGGAAAAATACCCTAAAGTGGGCGAGTTTCAAAGCTATATTAGCCAACACGGTGGAACAAACAACGCTTGGACTGGTACAGAGCACACTTGTTTCTTTTTCAATATTGCTCCAAATGCCTTTGAAAGTGCCTTAGATCGATTTAGCCAATTTTTTACCGCACCTTTGTTTAACGAAGAAGCATTAGACAAAGAACGCCAGGCTGTCGACTCCGAATACAAGCTCAAACTCAATGATGATTCTCGTCGCCTGTATCAAGTTAACAAAGAAGTCATCAATCCAGAGCACCCGTTTTCAAAATTCTCTGTCGGAAACTTAGATACTCTTGGCGACCGAGATGGTAAATCCATCCGCGACGAAATTGTGGAGTTTCACCACTCTCAGTATTCCGCCGATTTGATGACACTGACTCTATTTGGGCCACAGTCGCTCGATGAACAGCAAGCTTGGGTAGAAACCATGTTTGCTGACATCCCAAATCACCACCTTCGTGGAAAATCGATTGATGTACCGATAGGCACTGAGGAAAGCACGGGCATTTTGGTTCAAGTCGAGCCGCTCAAAGAGTTCCGTAAACTGATTCTCACATTCCCCATGCCGGGAATGGATGCGCATTATAGCGTGAAGCCACTCTCCTACTTTGCTCACCTGTTGGGTTATGAAGGAGAAGGCAGTTTGATGCTTCAACTCAAAGAAAAAGGCTGGATTACCTCTCTCTCAGCGGGCGGCGGCGCGAGTGGCAGTAACTACCGAGACTTTACCGTAAGCTGCACCCTGACGCCAAACGGCTTAGATCATGTTGATGATATCGTTCAAGCGGTTTTTCAATACCTCTCGATGATCAAACAAGACGGGTTAGATGAATGGCGCTATCTCGAAAAACAAGCGGTATTAGAATCGGCTTTCCGCTTCCAAGAGCCATCGCGCCCAATGGATCTCGTCAGCCATCTGGTGATCAACATGCAGCACTATCAACCGGAAGACACGGTTTATGGTGACTACAAAATGGCGGGCTACGATGAGGAGTTACAGCGTTCATTGCTGCGATACTTAACCATCGATAATGTACGCGTCACTTTGATTGCTAAAGGCCTGGAATACAACCGTACTGCCGAATGGTACTTTACCCCGTACTCCGTCACACCTTTTAGTGAAGACCAACGTCGTTTCTATCAAAAAATCGACCCAAGCTGGCAATTCGTCTTACCGGAAAAGAACCCTTATATTTGCTACGATCTCGACCCCATGCCACTCGAAAATGGTGATTCACTGCCAGAGTTGATTGAGGATCTCGAAGGGTTTCGGCTGTGGCATTTGCAAGATGACGAATTTCGCGTGCCTAAAGGTGTCGTTTATGTCGCTATCGACAGCTCTCATGCCGTTGCATCACCAAAGAACATCGTCAAAACGCGCTTATGTGTAGAGATGTTCCTCGATTCGCTAGCAAAAGAAACCTATCAAGCAGAAATCGCAGGGATGGGTTACAACATGTACGCTCACCAAGGTGGCGTGACCTTAACCCTCTCAGGGTTCAGTCAAAAGCTGCCTCAGTTGCTAGAAATGATTCTGCACCGTTTTGCTTCTCGAGATTTCAGCCCTGCTCGCTTTGAAACCATCAAACAACAACTGTTACGAAACTGGAGAAATGCTTCACAAGATCGCCCTATTTCGCAGCTGTTTAACGCACTTACTGGGTTACTTCAACCCAATAACCCGCCTTTCGCAACCTTAGTCGAAGCGCTAGAAGAAATCGAAGTCGATGAACTCTCGGTATTCGTAGAATCCATTCTTGCAGAACTGCACGTTGAAATGTTTGTTTACGGAGACTGGCAACGCCAGCAAGCCCATGACATGGCAACGACTTTAAAAGATGCTCTAAGAGTTAACGAGCAACGTTATGAAGAAGCACTTCGTCCGCTCATTATGCTAGGTAAAAATGGCAGTTTTCAACGTGAGGTGCATTGTAATCAGCAAGATTCCGCGGTCGTTATTTACCACCAGTGCGAGGATATTGAGCCTCGCAGTATCGCGCTATACTCATTGGCCAATCACCTTATGTCGGCAACGTTTTTCCACGAAATCCGTACCAAGCAGCAATTAGGTTACATGGTAGGCACTGGCAATATGCCGCTAAATCGTCACCCTGGTATTGTACTGTATGTGCAGTCACCTAATGCAGCACCTGCCGAGCTGGTTACCTCAATCGATGAGTTTTTAAATGCCTTTTATATGGTGCTGTTAGAGTTAAACGATTACCAATGGCACAGCAGTAAGCGCGGCTTGTGGAACCAAATAGCAACGCCGGACACCACACTTCGAGGTCGGGCTCAACGTCTTTGGGTTGCGATAGGAAACAAAGACACTGAGTTTAACCAACGTGACAAGGTACTGGCGGAGTTGAAGAAGCTGACGCGCGCAGACATGATTCGCTTCGTTGTGAACGAATTGAAACCTCGTACTGCAAATCGTTTGATCATGCACTCTCAAGGTCAAGCGCATTCGGAGGCTCCGCGCATCCATCTAGGACAAGAAATAGGATCGATTGAAGAGTTCCAACTTCGGCCAAAAGATTGCGGCTTGGGGTGATCTAGTTGCGCAGAAATAAAATTGTCGATTACTAGAATGAACCTACAAACCCATGAGGTTGTCGGTCTCATAGATTGAATCGGCACCATAATTGGCAGAAAATTGAAATTACGCCATTGCGGCTTATGCTCTAATTACCGCACTAAAAATAACTTAATGAGGTAATCATGAAAAAAGCACTTTTACTTGTGGCTCTTATACTGCCATTGGCATCTGCTCACGCTGAAATCTCAGTCAAAGGCGATGGCTTCGAATTAAGTGACGACTGTTTGCGCCTTAGCGGAGACAATGTATCCATCAAATCAGATGATTGCTCTTCAAAGCAGTGGAATGATAAAGACAAAAAAGGTAACAGCAGCGTTCACGGGGACGACAACCCAGGTAAAGGCCACAATAAAGATAAGAAAGACAAGAAGAAGTAACCATTTCTTCTTTATGAAAAAGGCTTGCCACTGGCAAGCCTTTTTCTCTACCGCAGCAACGTTTAATAGAACGTTGTCCCTTCACCAGCTCGAGTAAGCAAACCATCACATGGCGCGTAACGATCGCCATACTTCGATGCAAACTCATTCATTTTCTCTACGAGCTCTTTAATGCCAAATTGGTCCATGTAACGGAACGGACCACCCAAGAACGGTGGGAAACCAATACCAAATATCGCGCCAATATCACCGTCACGTGGCGAGCGAATGATACCATCATCCAAACAACGTACCGCTTCATTCAGCATTGGCAGCACACAGCGCAACGCAATATCGTTATCGCTTAGCTTAGATTCAGGGTCGAGCTTAAGCAGTTTGTAAACCGATTTGTCGACATCTTTCTTCTTGCCCTTGTAAGTGTAAAACCCCTTACCACTCTTGCGTCCTTTACGTCCATCATTTAACAAGATATCAAACACATCCGGCCCTTTGAATCGGTCACCTAACTCATTAACCAGGATCGGCATAATTTTCGCGCCAATGTCGACACCAACTTCATCCAACAAGGTAATCGGGCCAACAGGGAAACCAAAATCAAGCAACGCCGTATCAATCTTTTCGATCGGTTCGTTAGCCAACAAAATATGCGCCGCTTCGTTCATGTATGGAGCAAGAATGCGGTTCACGTAAAAGCCCGCTTTGTCTTTCACTACGATCGGGGTTTTACCTTGCTTCTTAGCAAGTGCAACAACTGTTGAAACGGTTTCATCTGACGTCGTTTCATGCGGAATCACTTCCACCAACGGCATTTTTTCTACCGGGCTGAAGTAATGTAAACCCACTACGTTTTCTGGACGCTCCGCTTTTTCTGCAATTTTGTGGATAGGCAACGAAGAAGTATTGGTCGCAAAGATAGTTTCTGTCTTAGCGTTCGCTTCAATGTCCGCCACCATTTTTTGCTTAAGATCTAAGTCTTCAAAAACGGCTTCAATTACGACATCAATATGATTAAAACTGGTAAAATCGACACCACCAGACAGTTGCAGCATTTTCGCTTGCAGATCGGCCTTGGATAGAATGCGACGTTTGCGCTGTTTCTCAAATAACTTGTAGTTGTAGTTGAGCGCGTTTAAAACGCCATCGTTGCTAACGTCTTTGATGCGAACAGGTACTTTTGCTTTTGCAACAGACACATGGCTGATTCCGGCGCCCATCAGACCACCACCAAGCACACCAACTTTATGAACTGGTGCTGGTTTCGCATCCGTGCCATTTTCTTTCTTCATTTCTGTTGTGGCAAAGAAGATCGAACGGAGCGCTTTTGACTCTGAGCTCATCACAAGCTCACCGAAGCGCTTCGCTTCAAGCTCTTGACCTTTAGCGAAGCCTTTCTCTAAGCCATGTTGAATAACTTCTAGAATTGCAACCGTTGCTGGATAGTTACCGCGAGTTTTTTGATTCGTTTTCTTCGCAGCTTGCTCAAATACAAACTTGCGCCCTAGCCCGCTACCAGACATCACCTTTTCTTTCGTCGATAGCTTTTTCGTGCCCTTGTTTTTACCTTTGTCGATAAACTGTTTTGCTACGTCGAGCAAAATGGTGTCAGGCACACAGGCGTCCACAACGCCCAATTTTTTAGCTTTCTTCGCACGAAGTTGTTTACCCGTCAGGATCAAGTCCAACGACGGTAACAGGCCAATCAAACGTGGCAGACGCTGAGTACCACCAGAACCTGGCAATAAACCAAGTTGTACTTCTGGCAGACCTAAACGCGTTTTGTCAGAATCCGTACAAACACGGTAATCACATGCAAGAGCCAGTTCTAAACCACCGCCCAAACATGGGCCATGAATAGCCGCAACGACAGGATACGGTAAGTCCGATAGCTGCTGGAATAAATCCTGACCTTGCCTTGCTAAGTCTTCCGCTTCACTTGCTGTGGTGCATGCTTCTAGCATTCGAACATCTGCGCCCGCAACAAAATTGTCCGGTTTTAGGGAGTGGATGATCATCCCTTTAATACCACTGGAGTCTTTTAGCTGAGCAAAAATTTCTTTCATTTCGTCAGCAAAAGCCGCCTGCAGCGTATTCATTTTTTCATTAGGAACATCAATTGCTAACCAAGCAATATTTTGCTCATCAACCTTTAGACTAAATGCTTTTTGCTCGCTCATTACTCAACCTCCAGAATCATTGCCGCACCAAGACCACCAGCAGCACATGCGGTATTCAATGCAATACCACCGCCACGGCGTTTTAGTTCTCGTAGGGTTTGCGTCATCATACGCGCACCAGTCGCAGCAAATGGGTGACCATAAGCAATTGATCCGCCAAGCACGTTGAACTTATCCATGTCAATTTCACCAATCGCTTTTGAGCGACCAAGGTTTTCTTGAGCAAACTTATCGGAAGCAAACATCTTCACATTCGCCAATGCTTGAGCAGCAAAGGCCTCGTGCATGTCGATCAACGTCAGGTCTGACAGTTCCAAGCCTGTATTTTCAAGCACTTTCGCTGTGGCATAAGTCGGCCCCATCAGCATGTCCTTTTCCACGCCGATAGCAGAGAATGCATAACCTCGGATGTAACCAAGAATCTCCATTCCGAGCTCTTTCGCTTTACCTTCTCGCATCAACATCACTGCCGCACCACCATCAGTCAATGGCGTACTGTTCGCAGCCGTAACACTGCCATACTGACGATCAAACGCAGGTCGCAATTTCGCGTATCCCTCAACCGTTGAGTCATGACGGATATTGTTGTCTTCCGAAATCCACTTTTTGTATGGTTCAGGGAAAGCCGTCATCACTTCATCTTGGATTTTTCCTTCTTTCCAAGCTTGAGAAGCCAGCGTATGAGAACGATGTGCAAGCGCATCCTGTTCTGCGCGAGAAATACCATGTGTTTTAGCCATTTGCTCTGCAGTTTGTCCCATGGATAAACCCGTAGAGTACTCTGCTACTGCTGGTGGCACTGGCATCAGGTCTTTAAAGCTCAAGTTTTTGAGGATACTAAGCTTCTGACCCATTGTTTTTGTCTTACTAAGAGCAAGCAGATTAGCAGCCAATCTCTTTGATACGCCAATAGGCAGGACGGAAGAAGAGTCTGCACCGCCAGCAATACCAATATCGATGGTTCCCGCCATGATGCTTTCTGCGACATTAACCGCCGCTTGAAAACTCGTCGCACACGCTCGAGTCACACTGTAAGCATCAGTATGGATGTTCATACCAGTGCCTAACACGATTTCTCGTGCGATGTTTGGCGCTTCAGGCATTTGTACTACTTGTCCAAATACCACTTGTTCGATTAGCTTCGGATCAATATCTGTTCGAGCAAGCATTTCGCTTACTACCATTTTCCCTAAATCGACCGCTGGCACTTGGCTAAATTCCGTGCTTTGACGAGCAAAGGGAGTTCGAAGCCCCGCGACAATAGCGACACGCTCACCATTGCGTGTTTTTACTTCCTGCTTGCCCATTGTTTCTCCTTAAATACAAGAGGTCTGACCTGATGCATTGTAATGAATTTGTTAAATTTATCAAACGTGCGTTTAAATAAACGTGAAGCAAGTAGTTCAATTACTCTACTTCTTTGATTCTTATGCGATTACTAATGGTTAACTATAGAGAGTTAAAACGGTAAGAGGTATACGGAAAGTAAAATCGAAGCAAAAAAAAACCACACATAACTGTGTGGTCGGAATATCTATAAAACAATTAACTTACGCCAATTGAAAAGTAATCAGTTTCCTGATTAGGAGAAAGTAAAGTCAGCCTTCAAAAGGAAGTGTCATCTTGCTCAACATGTTAGTCGCAATGACTAACGAGATGACAAGGTGTACTATAACCCCTTCACTGCTTGATATTTTGAAATAGATCAATTTTATAGTGATTTTACGAGTTTTAAGCTCACCTAAAGCGATTATTGATTCAAAACAATTCAAGAATCCACCATCAGAAGTCCCTTTTAATGCTCCATCGAGTGAACTTATCCAAGCCATTGATTACTAATGATGATATTGTTAACAATATATATCAATTCGTGTTCGATGATATCTGACATTTGCGTATACACTTTTAGGTAACCACATGGCTTATTGTGTCAAAGGGGTTGCATGACAAATCCTGCAACCAAAACCGCTAAGCGATGAAGCAAGTAAAGTCATGCTCAGAACAAATAAGAAACTCACAGAGCGAGGATGGAGGCTCCTGTGGCCATATTAAAAATGTTTGGAAAGAAAAATTCCAACAGTCCGGTCAACTCTGATATGGACAAGCAAAGAAAATACGAAGCGCTCGTCCGAGGGTATCATCGTGACTTGTACCGCTACGCATATTGGTTGTGCAAAGATAAAGCGGTCGCGGAAGATCTAGTTCAGGAAACCTGTCTTAGAGCTTGGAAGTCACTCGATAGCCTCCAAGACGAAAAAGCTGCCAAGTCTTGGCTCATCACAATATTGAGACGAGAAAATGCGCGCCGCTTCGAACGTAAACAATTTGATTTAGTTGATATCGATGATTACGGCAATGACGCTAAAGTCAGCGATGACTCACATCATCAGCAAGAATGGCTGCAGGCACAGTTCATGAAGCTCGATGTTGAATACCGTGAGCCTTTATTTCTCCAGGTTGTTGGTGGTTTCAGTGGAGAAGAAATTGGCGACATTCTTGATTTAAATAAAAACACAGTGATGACTCGACTATTTCGCGCTCGTAATCAACTTAAAGAGATGTTGGATTCTCAAGATACCAAGAGAGGACAAAAGAATGGATGATTTAGAATTTCGTCGTCGTATTTTGTCGGATCCAAAACAAAAGGATGAAGAGATTCTGCAAGCTTTAGCTGGTAGCGAGGCTTTGTTGCGTAATTCGGACAGAAAACCAAGTCGTCCGAAATTGAATAATTATTAAACAATATACTGAGTTTCAGGCATACCAAGCCCTGTAAGCTTGTTCAGCGCTTTAATCATGGCGTAGGTTTCGCCAACCTGAGAATTGTAGTTTCTCAGGCTTAACCTCCCACCTAGCAACTGCTTCACGCGATACATGGCTGTTTCAGAGAGCGAACGCTTGTG